>NZ_JCAQOZ010000057.1:0-279439 GCF_059567945.1 Paraburkholderia sp. BGA-UO-ETr-F12
CCGTGAAACGACTCCACGCCGATGATAGTGCGGATTCCCGTGTGAAAGTAGGTAATCGTCAGGCTCCCCTGCAGCATCAGAAACCCCACCCCGAAAAGGTGGGGTTTCTGCGTTTACGCACACCGGAAACACAGTACAAGATTCTGTGTCGTCGCGACCGCAAGGGGGCGCTTGACTCCCGTTCCCAGCCTCCGCGTGACAACGCGCCTCCATGCCGGGAGGCGCGTCGTGAAAACGAAGCTATCCGGCAGGCCATGTACTTCATCACAAATGGTCCGCCACTTCGTTATCCCCGCTACTGCCTTGCTCAGATGCGGCAGTTTCTCAGCCAAAAATCAGCCGAAAATCAGCATCAGTGTGCCGCGGCGTCTCCGTCCCCAATGCTGGCCGTTCTCGCAGGTACCCCGCCATCAACTGCATCCATCTGGCCGATTTCTGCAAGCAATGCCTCGTCGCGTGCAATTACCTTCGGCAGATGCGCGCGTAAGAACTCAACCCAAGTCCGCGTCTTCGCATCGATGAACTTGCGTGACGGGTACAGCGCATAAACGTTCATCTTCTGCAGCGTATATTCCGGCAATACGCGGACTAGCGTCCCGTCACGCAAGCCCGTGATCGCTGCATAAAGGGGCACCATACCAATGCCCATTCCCTCGTGAATCGCAACGATCAGCGATTCCGCGATATTCACCTGCACGGGTCCGTTTACTTCCATCGTCTCGCTGCCGTTGGGGCCGTCGAGCACCCATTCGTGGGGTGGAAATGCGGGCGTGTGCAAAATCAGGCACTCATGGTGCGCCAGGTCACCCGGCTGCTGCGGTGCGCCATGAGCGCGCACGTAAGCAGGCGATGCGCACAGGATGCTGAAAGTTGTACCCAGCGGGAGTGACACGAGGTCAGAATTCGGCAGCGTCGAGGCACCGACCACAGCGACGTCGGCGCTACCTTCGAACAGATCGGGCATGCGCTGCGATAACGTCAGCTCGACGGTCACTTCGGGATAGAGCGCGCGATAGCGCGAGATGGCCGGCAACACATAATGCTGGCCGATGCTGGCAAAGCTGTGCATGCGCAACGCGCCGCTCGGGCGTTCGTGCGCGCAACTTGCTTCTTCTTCCGCCGTATCGACATCTGCAAGGATCTGTTGAGACCGCTTCAGGTAACGCTCGCCCGCCGTGGTGAGCGCGAGTCGCCGCGTCGACCGGTTCAGCAGGCGTGTACGCAGATGCGCTTCGAGTTCCGAGACGGCGCGGGACATCGCGCCGGTCGTTGAATTGAGTGACTGCGCGGCGGCGGTAAAACTACCGGCTTCGACCACGCGCACGAACACTCGCATATTTTGTAACGTATCCATCGATCCTTCTATTTCACGGCAGAAGCCGTATTGTCCCCCTGTCCTGCAAGTCCATTGTTGTTCGTTCTGGAAGGGAGGTTCCGCGCCCGTCCCATTAATACGCGCAGCACATGCTCCTACAATCGGCGCCTTGCCTGGCCGGTGCACGCAGCGTTCACCGGCGCCTCTTCCAGTGACAAACCGGGACGCGTTGCTCTCTGATGAAACGCCAACATGCGATCAAACCGACGGTGGACGCCCGCCGCCAGTGGAGCGTCATGTTGCCAGCGCTCAGTCCAGCCATTCGAGACTGGGCGAATAGCGACGGTTTGATCTGGCTGCATCTGGTGAAAACGGTCACCGCAGGTTTGCTGGCGCTCGGCATTGCCATGCTGCTGGATCTCCAGCAGCCGCGGATCGCGATGACGACGGTGTTTGTGCTGATGCAGCCGTTTAGCGGCATGGTGCTCGCCAAGAGTTTCTATCGGATTCTCGGCACCGCGGTGGGAACGATCGCCGCGTTGGTGCTCGGCGCGCTGTTCGTCCAGCAGCCCGAACTGTACATGTTCGGCATGATCGGCTGGGTGAGCGCGTGTATCGCGGCGGCGGTCCGGTATCGGCATTTCAGATGGTACGGCTTTGTGCTGGCTGGTTACACGGCCGCTCTGATCGGCATTCCGAATGTCACCATGCCTCACGAGCTCTTTCTGGCGGCGCTCACGCGAGCGGCCGAGGTGGCGGTCGGGATCGTGTGTTCGAGCGCGGTGAGCGCGCTGATCGTGCCGCAGCGCTCCAGCCTTGCCTTGCGGCATGCGCTCCAGATTCGATACACGAATTTTACTGCGTTCGCGGCCGACGTGCTGAGTCGTGGAATCGAGCGCGGCCAGTTTGAACGGCGCTTTGCGGATCTCGTCGACGAGATCGTCGGATTCGAGGCGACGCGCACGTTTGCCGCCTTCGAGGACCCTGCGATGCGCTCACGCAACCAGCATCTCGGCCGTTTGAACGGCGAGTTCATGGACGCATGCGCGCGGCTGCACGCGCTGCGCCAGTTGCTCAAACGCCTGCGCGACGGCGGCCCGAGCCGGATCGTCGACGCCATCACGCCATATTTCCACGAGCTCTCGATACTGCTGGCGTCCACCCGCGACGCGGACGTCGATGCATCGAGCCTCGCTGCCCGTATGCGGCTTTTCCAGGCGAGCTTGCCAAGGCGCGTACGCGAAACGAGGCGGCCGCTGGAAGCCAGCCCCGCTGAATCGCTGGCGGACTTCGATACGGCCGCGGAATTGCTATATCGGTTCGTCGACGAATGGATCCGTTACTCCGAGACTTACGCGTCGTTGGCGCGGCGCAAGTCGGCAGCAGGGCAGCGCACCGCCGGCCGCTACGTGAGTAAAACCAACGGCTATGTGGTCGCGTTTACCTTTGCGAGATCGGCCGCGGTCATGGCGATTGCCGGCTGGTTCTGGATCGCCACCGACTGGCCGAGCGGCGGTCTTGCCGTGATCGGCGCGGCGCTGGTCTGTGCATTGACGTCGACCGCGCCGAACGCATCGAAAATGGCCGTGCAGATGGCCATTGGTGCTGTGCTGGCGACCATGACGGGCTATCTTTTCATGTGCCACGTGTATCCCCGCATCGACGGTTTTCCGTTGCTTTGTGCGACGCTTGCGCCGGTGCTGGCACTCGGCGCATTCATCGCGTCGCGTAAGCTCGCGGCAGGCTATGGCATCGGTTTTTCGGTGTTCTTCTGCCTGCTCGCCGGCCCGGACAACGTCGTCACCTATGCTCCCGATCTGCTGATCAATAACGGCATGGCGATCACCGTGTCGCTATTGCTTGCCGCGATCGTTTTTGCCGTGGTGTTTCCCGCGGATATGCCGTGGCTCACCGAGAGAATCAAGGGCGACTTGCGCACCCAGGTGGTGTCCGCTTGCAAGGACGAATTACCCGGACTCAATCAACGTTTTCAGTCGAGCACGCACGATCTGACGTCGCAGCTACGCATGCTGCTGACACGCCGCTCGCGCCGCCGCCGAGACGCGCTGCGATGGATGCTCGTCACGCTCGAAGTAGGGCATGCCGTGATCGATCTGCGTAACGAAGCGGCGCATGCCAGCTATTTGCAAGGACTTCATCCGCGCTGGCGTGACAGTCTCGAGCGTACTTGTGACGACCTTGCACGGCTCTTCGCGCGACCTGATGCGCCTGCACTCGCACAGTCGCTCGTCTCCGTGCGCTCGGCCACATGGATCGCGCAGGACGTACTGGAAACCGTTCATGCCGATCGCGACAAGCGGCACGACCTGCAGCGCATTCTGAGTTGTCTGCATTTCATCCGCACAGCGTTGCTCGACAAAGATGCACCGTTTCATGCGCGTTGAGCCCGGTATTCATGTACGCCGGACCGGGTGCACGCTGCGATCCTTCTGCCAGATGGAAAGATCACTTCCGCTTAGCCCCGTTTATCCGCGTAGGTACCGGCCATATAGTTTCACCACTGCTTTGCAGTCCCCACAAGGGACGTCCTACTGGCGGTAACCGTAAGTACTGGAGAACGAAATGAATGTGTTGAAGATTGCCCTGATTGCCTGCTCTTTGTCCGCTGTTGTCGCCCATGCGCAAACGGCGCCGGCCGCTCCGGAACAACAGGTTGCGCAAGCGAATGCGCCGCGCGCCAACAGCGTTGCCGCGCAAGGCCGCGCCGTTGCACCGGCGGCTAAAGTGGACGAGTGTGTCGGGCCTGTGAGCTTCTGCAATATCTACTTCGGCAGCTAGGCAACGCCACGAGTAACACCTGCGGTACCCGCTGGACCTGTCGCGGAAGTGCTGCATGCGATGAAATGCCTGGTCGCGACGCCGTCTCATCAAGACGCCGCGGCCGGTGCGGCAATCTGGCTACTGAGCGAAGCACACCGCAGACGTGCGCACCGGTAGACTGGACGGTTGACTATGGAGAGACCCAGTTTCATGTATCAAGACCGGATTCGTTGCTCCGCACTGCGCGGAAAAATCACGTCGGCCGCTGAGGCGGCGCTTCTCATTCAGGATGGCATGCGTGTCGGCGCCAGCGGTTTTACGCGCGCGGGCGATGCCAAAGCGGTTCCCGTCGCGCTCGCCGAGCGGGTCTGTCAGGAAGGCAAGCCGCTGCAAATTACGTTGATGACCGGCGCATCGCTTGGTCATGACGTAGATCGCATGCTTACCGAGGCGCATGTGTTAGCGCGCCGCTTGCCGTTTCAGGTCGACAAGACTCTGCGCGACGCGATCAATCGCGGCGAAGTGATGTTCGTCGATCAGCACCTGTCCGAAACAGTCGAGATGCTGCGCGCAAATCAGCTCGGCAAACTCGATATTGCGATTATCGAAGCCGTTGCGATCACCGAAACCGGCGGTATTGTGCCGACCACGTCGGTGGGCAACTCGGCCAGCTTCGCGATTCTCGCCGACAAGGTGATCGTCGAAATCAATCTTGCTCAGCCCCTCGCCCTCGAAGGGCTGCACGACATCTGGATTCCGGGCCGCAGACCGAATCGCGAACCGCTGCCGATCGTGCGTCCGCAAGACCGGGTCGGCACGCGGGCCATTGAAATCCCGCCGGAAAAAATCGCGGCAATCGTGATCACCGATAAGGCGGACAGCCCGTCAACGGTGCTGCCCGCCGATGTGGAGACCGAACTGATTGCCGGCCATCTGATCGAGTTCTTCCGGCACGAGGTTTCGCATGGGCGCATGCCGCGGAACTTGCCGCCTTTGCAGGCGGGCATCGGCACGATTGCCAATGCGGTGCTGGCCGGTTTTGTCGATTCGCCCTTCGAAGCTTTCGAAATTTACTCGGAAGTTCTGCAGGACTCGACCTTCGATCTGATGGACGCCGGCAAGGTGACGTTCGCCTCGGGAGCGTCCATCACGCTGTCGTCCGCGCGCCAGGCGCAGGTGTTCGGCGAACTCGAGCGCTATCGCGATCGTCTGGTGCTGCGCCCGCAGGAGGTCAGCAACCATCCTGAAGTGATTCGCAGGCTCGGTTTGATCGCATTGAATACTGCGTTGGAATTCGACATCTACGGCAATGTGAACTCCACGCACGTCGGCGGTACGCACATGATGAACGGCATTGGCGGTTCGGGAGATTTCGCGCGCAATGCGTCGTGCGCGATCTTTGCGACGAAGTCGATGGCGAAGGCAGGGCGGATTTCGAGCGTCGTGCCGATGGTGCCGCACTGCGATCACAACGAACACGATGTGGACGTGGTCGTGACGGAGCAGGGCTTGGCCGACCTACGCGGACTGGCGCCGCGCGAACGCGCTACGCTAATCATCGAGAACTGTGCGCATCCGCTCTATCGCGATCTGCTGCGCGACTACTATCGGGACGCCTTGCAATGGGGTGGGCAAACGCCGCATCAGTTGGATCAGGCTTTCGCGTGGCATACGCGCCTGCGTGACACCGGCTCGATGTTGCCGGCAGTGGAGGCCGTGCTCTAATTAAGTGAAAGCGGCGTCAGGGGGCATTCGCCCCCAACGCCGTAAGACATCAGGTGCTACGCTCAGGTGCCGCGCCGGACAAGCCGGATAAGAAACAGCAGAATGACGGCGCCAATCACAGCGGTAATGATCGAACCGATCCAGCCGCCGCCCAGTGAAATGTGCAGCACACCGGCAAGCCAGCCGCCGATGAACGCGCCGACAATCCCGACGATGATGTCGACGATCAGGCCGAAGCCGCCGCCCTTGACGAGCACGCCAGCCAGCCAGCCGGCGATTGCGCCGATGATGAGCCATGCAATGATGCCGTGTTCCATAATCGAGACTCCATGGTTGAGTGTGAAAAATTCACGGTGACAGAGCTTAGTCGAAGGTTATGGGACAGTCCATATTCAGGACGCGGAATTAACATTGTCTAAATCTATTGCAAGCTAAGTGTAGACGATGCGCGCGAATATGGGGAGCTTACACGTGGCGACTCATTCCGGCGTCGGTTCCGCTTCTTTCGCGATCCAGCTAACGCTCGAGACGCTCTTTTCCATGCTGATGCGGCTCGCCATCTGTTCGAGCTTCGATTGATCTTTCGGATGCAGCTTCAAGGTTGCCGTAACGCGAATGCGTCCCGACTCGTCTTCGATGTCTTCGCTCGTCAGGCTCTGGAAAGACAGCGGCGACGAATACATCGAGTTGGATACCGCGGTACGAATGTGAATCTCGTCGGCCTCCCGGCAAACGATCGTCAGCACATACTCGCGCACGAGATCGGCGTCTGAAACGGGCGCTGCGTTGATGGCACGGCTGACTTCACGCAGCACGGTATTGGTCAACAGCACGACTGCGGTGCCGGCGAGCGCCGGACCGTAATGCCCCGCACCGCACAATACGCCGACCGCCGCCGAACACCATAGTGTGGCGGCCGTATTGATCCCCTGAATGGAACCCTTGTCGCGCATGATCACACCGCCGCCAAGAAAGCCGACGCCCGATACCACATACGCGGCAATCTGCGTGATGCCGGCGGTCCCGTTGCCCGTCAGCACGCCCAGCGTGACGAACAGGCACGCGCCGCTCGCCACCAGCGTGATGGTGCGCAGGCCGGCGTTGCGCTGGCGCATCTGCCGTTCGAGGCCGATCGCAACGCCACAGCTGAAGGCGGCAAGGAGCCGCAAGACGAATTCAATTGTCATCGATCAGAAAGGTTGAGATGCGTTGTTCGCACAGTGTGAATCTTGCACGTGACAACAGCACGTAAGCACGCGGCTGCGGTTAGGCGTGACGACGCCAGCGAGCCAACACTGGCGCGCAAAAAAATCATGGAGCGTCGGCCGGGCGTTGAGCCATGCGGCGCTTCACTGGCAGTGCGAGGGGATATACGACGTGCACCGTCGGCCCGAAGGCAAGACGGCGACAGATAAAGGCTGGCGCGGAAATCTTGCCGATCAGGCGATCGGGCGAATCGAAGCTCGACTGGTACTACTGCTACTGTCCAAGATCGTGATTCCGGTTAAATGAACTGGCCGAATTTTAGGCAGCTCTGCAAAGTTAAGTCAAGCTGGGATGAGGCGGGTGGCGCAATAAGTTGTCGGGTGTCCGCGGACTCTTCCACGACGAGCGCAGAATTTTCCGTGCATAAATACGGACTCCGAATATTGACGACGTCCATCCCGGAAAACACACTGTTTGCACACTTCGAAACATGTCGTGCGGTTCTGGTGCCCAATCCGCGTTTCACTTCTCTCGGTTTTGCCCAGACATCTTTCGGTCGCCCTGGTGTCATGCCAGACGTATCCGATCCGCACAACGTCGCCCCTGTTCGCTGTTTACCCAATTTGAGGAATGTATGAAAGATAAAGCTCTTGGCATCATCGCCGGTGCATTGATTGCCGCTGCTCCGCTCGTGTCGTTTGCCGCCGGTTTGCCCGCGCCGTTTGAAGGCAGCAGTACGCTGCAGGCAGATGGTGTGGTTAAGTCGGTCGATCAGGCTAAACATTCGGTGACCGTGCTCGACGCGCAGGGCGCCGAAGCGTCGTTCACCATCACCGATACGAGCAACCTGGCGCAGATCAAACAGGGCGGCAAGATCCATATCCGTATGATGCGTAACGCCACGGTCAGCGTTACGCACGGTGCCGGCGGCCATGGTTCGGCGGCTCAACCGGCGCCGCAAAACACGGCCCAGAACGTAAGCGCTGAAGTTCAGGCCATCGATCACGCCACCGGCATCATGGCGCTCAAGAGCCCGAATGGCGAGGTGTTTCATATTCAGGGGCGCGAACCGGCAAAGCTCGCTGGCGTGACGCCGGGCATGCAAGTGTTGGTGGCGTATGCACCGCAAGTTAGCGTGGCCGTGGCGCCCGCGCAGTAACTCGTAGTAACAGGCATTAGCTGAGGGGCGCATTAGCGCTGGAGCGCGGACGGTCTTTGCAGACATCCGCGCTTTTTTGTGCCACCTAATCCCGTATGACTTCGGCGCGGGGATGTTGGACGGCTGGTCCGGCGCTTCAGTCGGGCTCGCCAGGCACGAGGCGCAATCGCGTAATCTCCGAGGGAGCTCCCAGGCGCTTCGGCGGCCCCCAGTAGCCGGTGCCGCGACTCGTGTAGACCCACAGGCCATTCAGTCGCGCGAGACCGGCCGTGAACGGCTGCTGAAAACGCACGAAGAAGTTCCACGGGAAGAACTGGCCGCCGTGCGTATGGCCGGACAGTTGCAGCGTAAAGCCTGCTGCCGCGGCTGCTTCCGCGGAGCGCGGCTGGTGCGCGAGCAGTACTTTGATCAGCACGTCGCCTGGCGCGCCGGCGAGGGCCGCAACCGGGTCGCTGCGATGCAACGGGTCATGATGACCCGCCGAGTAATCCGTCACCCCGGCAATCACGGCCCGCGCGCCGTCGTGTTCCACGATCACATGCTCGTTAAGCAGAACGTTTAGCCCCAGGCGCCGGAATTCGTCGATCCAGGCGTTCGCGCCGGCGTAATACTCGTGGTTGCCGGTCACGAGAAACGCGCCGTGACGCGCGCTGAGTCGCGACAGAGGCTGCGTGTGTTTCGTCAGTTGCGGCACGCTGCCGTCCACCACGTCGCCAGTGACGGCAATCAGATCCGGCTTCAGGCGATTCACCGTGTCGACGATCGCATCCACGTAGCGGCCTTTAATGGTCGGGCCGACATGGATATCGCTGATCTGCACGATCGTGAAACCGTCGAGTGCTGCCGGTAAATCGTCGATCGGCACCTCGATCGTCACTACTCTTGCGCGGCGCCGTGCATTGAACAGGCCGACGAGTGTTGACAGCAATGCAAGCAACGGTACCGCCGCCGCCGAACCGATGCGCCAGTGCGCGATCGTCAACGAGTTCGGCCAGATTGCATCGACGGTGAGCAGCGAGGCGAGCGCCAGGTCGCGCACGAACGTCAGCACCAGCAGCGACGAGAAGAAGCCCATTGCCAGCAAGCCGACCCATGCGAGGCGGTCGCTGAGCGGTTGCTGTTGGATGGTGCGCGCCAGCATGCCGAGCGGTATCAGAAAGATCGACAGCACCAGCCACAGCGCGCACAGCCAGCGGCCGACGGCACTCACTGGCATGTCCGGAATCAGACGAAGGCCGACGTAGATATGTAGCAGGATGCCAATCAGGATGATGCGAACAAGAAACGATGAGCGGCGCATAGAGAGGATAGAGGCGGGAAGGGGCCGACGCGCGGAGCAGCGGCAGCGGCTCGCCAGGCGCGATCGTGAAATGGCGGGCGAGCCGGATCATTCTACCGAGATGTGCCGCCCCTTGCCGACGGCGCCAGATTTGCCTCCAGCCGCTGCCGAGCAGGTCCGTGCCGGACGCCGCAACGGGTATCGCATTGCAGCAATTCCGCTTGCCGCATCCGGGCCGGCTGGATCGGCGAAACACTCCGGACACTCTAATTAAATGGGCTTTGAATTGCCTGTCGCGTGGAGTATTCTCAAATACAAGCAGCTTGCAGAAGCGGCAGCCTCAGGCCATCGCGGCCGAGGGGCGGTTGGTTCGGTTGTCAGTTGAGGGCGAGGCAGGAGGGCGCATCATGAAACTGCTTGGATCAGGTAGTCACGTACGCCACGTACTTCACGGGCATCACGTCGGACGAGAGGGCAGTCACGTCATGCTGCCGCTGGTGGGTATATGCCTGATGGCGCTCGCCTTGTACTTCGGCGTGCGCGGCATCGACTTCTCCGAATTGGGCAAAAGCGCGTTATTCGACGTCGTGATGGTATGCGTTGCGCTTGGCATCGCAGGGCTGTTCGGCGTCGTCGGCGCGTGGTTGCGCTCCAGTGGCGACGACGCCGACGAAGGCTTCTGCTTCGTCGGCGCGGTGATCGGCGCGGTGGTGTTCTACGTGGCGCTGTTCGGATAAATACACCGGCGGCACGTTAGCATCGGCGGCGGCATAGGCGGCCGACAGCCTGTCAGACGATCCGGGCGGCTTCGTCGAAGGCGAAGCGCGGGCTGCGCGGGAACAGCTTCGACGGGTCGCCATAGCCCAGGTTGATCAGAAAGTTCGACTTGACGGTCGTGCCGGAGAAGAAGGCTTGGTCGACCTTGGCGGCGTCGAATCCCGACATCGCGCCCGTGTCCAGACCGAGCGCGCGGGCGGCGAGAATCAGATAGCCGCCTTGCAGCGTCGAATTCCGAAAGGCCGTATCCGCGATCGCCTTATCGTTGCCTGCGAACCAGCTGCGTGCGTCGGCGTGCGGAAACAGCTTCGGCAGATGCTCGTAAAACGCCATATCCATCCCTACGATCACCGTGACCGGTGCTGCCATCGTCTTCTCGAGATTGCCCGGCGACAAGGCCGGACGCAGCTTTTCCTTGCCTTCGGGCGTTTTCACGTAGACGAAGCGGCCGGGGCTCGAATTGGCCGAGGTCGGCCCGAGCAATACGAGCTCGGTAAGTTGCCTGAGCACGGCGTCGTCGACCGGTTTGTCCTGCCAGCCGTTGTGCGTGCGCGCCTCGCGAAAGAGTTGGTCGAGAGCCTGATCGGAGAGAATCATGATGGAAGTCCGTCGAAGTAAAAGAACGAGAGAAATGAATGATTGTGGCGAATGACAGCGCAAGCCGCGGGCGTGAGAGTCGTCGCCGTTGCCGCCATAATAGCCAGGGTTTCTAGTCGCGCACGAATCGCGTGCGCAATCGCATTCAGGTAATCTCATGGCGGACCTTTTCGATAACTTCCCAACGCCCGACGTGGACTGGTTCCCGGAGTGGCTCACGCCCGAGGCCGCGGCGCACGCGCTAACCCAACTCATCGACGAAGTGGAGTGGCGTCAGGACATGATGGGCACACCGGCCGGCCGTGTGCCGCTGCCGCGGCTGACTGCCTGGCAGGGCGAGCCGGACGCGGTCTACGTCTACTCCGGGATTCGCAACGTACCGCAACCGTGGACGCCGGCCGTCGCCGAACTGAGGATCGCGGCGCAAGCAAGCTGCCAGGCGCGCTTTAACAGCGTGCTGATCAACCGTTATCGCACTGGTACCGACAGCATGGGGTGGCACGCGGACCGCGAGCCGGAACTCGGCGTGCAGCCGGTGATTGCGTCGATCAGCCTCGGCGTGGCGCGCACCTTCGACCTGCGGCATAACAAGACCGGCGTCGTGCAGTCGTTCTCGCTGAAGGGCGGTAGCTTGCTGGTGATGAAAGGCAACACGCAGGCCGAATGGCGGCATCGTGTGCCGAAGGAGCCGCGTGTGGCCGGCGAGCGCATCAATCTGACGTTTCGCTGGGTGACGCCGCGTGGAGCGGCCCGTTAGATCGAGGGCCGGCCGCCAGTCGTCCAATCCGGCGCCCACCCGGCACTGGCCAATGGCCGGAGACCCTGAGGTCGGGCACTTAAACGTATAAAAGAGCATCGCCCAAGTCCCCGTTCCGTCCGCGCGAGCGAGCGTCATCCCCGCGGAACCGTCCCGTCCCACGTCATGACTGAACCCGCCCGTCATACCAAAATTGATATCGCCGACGCGAATCATATGATTGGACGGTTAACGCCCCAGACACTACGCTACATCACGATCCACACACCCTGAGGGCCGCAAACGCTGGGCGGGTTCGTTATGGATCGCTGACACAACAACGAACAGGAGACAGTCATGGCGAATACACGACGCGCCGCATGTCGTGCGTTGGGCGCGCTCGCGCTTTGCTCGAGCATCGGCGCGCTGGCGCTGGCAACACCGGGCGCTTACGCGCAGGACAAACAGATCACGCTCGGTTTCGCGCAGGTCGGCGCCGAAAGCGCATGGCGAACCGCCAACACCGAGTCGGTGAAGTCCGCGGCGGCGGATGCGAAGATCAAGCTCAAGTTCTCCGACGCCCAGCAAAAGCAGGAAAACCAGATCAAGGCGATCCGCTCCTACATTGCGCAGAAAGTCGACGTGATCGCGTTTTCGCCCGTCGTCGAATCGGGCTGGGAACCGGTGCTACGCGAAGCTAAAGCCGCAAACATTCCGGTGATCCTGACCGACCGCAACATCGACGTGAAGGACACATCTTTGTACGTGACGATGATCGGCTCGGACTTCCTGGAAGAAGGACGGCGTGGCGGTCATTGGCTCGAGGATCACTATAAAAACGATCAAGGCCCCATCAACATCGCCGAGTTGCAAGGAACGGTTGGCTCAGCTCCCGCGAACGACCGGCATGCCGGCTTGATCGAAGTGATCAAGAGCGATCCAAAATTTAAGATCATCGCGTCGCAAAGCGGCGACTTCACGCTTGCTGGCGGCAAGCAGGTGATGGAAGCATTTATAAAAACTTATGGAAATAAAATAAATGTAGTTTATGCGCATAACGACGATATGGCGCTCGGCGCGATCCAGGCGATGGAAGAGGCCGGCATGCATCCGGGCAAGGACATCACCGTCGTTTCATTCGATGCGACCAAGGGCGGCTTCCAGGCGATGGCCGCGGGCAAGATGAACGTCGATGTGGAATGCAGCCCGTTGCTGGGCCCGCAACTGATGTCAGCGGTCAAGGACGTGGTGGCCGGCAAGCCACTGCCCAAGCGGATCCTGACGCAGGAGACGGTCTTCCCGATGAGCGTCGCGGCGCAGACTTTGCCGACACGCAAGTACTGACACGAACGGTATGGGGCAGGGTATGGCGGCCAACTGGTTAGCTATCCATACGATAGGTGCAGGATAAAAAACGAACTGAAGACAGATCATCAGAGTTTCTCCAGCGGTGCCTGACCGCCCGGCTGCTTTTGGCATCGGGCGGTCTCTTTTCCGCCGGATCAGCTTGTGCCCGACTCGATCTGCCTGAGCCCACCCGAGCAACGCAACGCCCATCGAGCGAGGTCTATGACGCATCCCGCATCGGAACCCAATCCGCCAGCCACTCAGGCCACCCCGGCCAGACCAGGGCACGCCCGCGCAAGCGCGGCCTCGCATCCACTCGAGCCGATTCTTGCGACGGCCGGTGTCAGCAAGACTTTCCCGGGCGTGAAAGCGCTGCAGCGAGTCGATTTTCGCCTGTTTCCCGGTGAGATTCATACGTTGATGGGGCAGAACGGCGCCGGCAAGTCCACCCTGATCAACGTCCTGACCGGCGTACTCGCGCCTGATGCCGGCACGATCCGCCTCGGCGGCGAAGTCGTGGCGTTTGCTTCGCCGCAGGAGGCCGAGGCCGCCGGCGTGCGCACGCTGTATCAGGAAGTGAACCTGTGCCCGAACCTGTCAGTGGCGGAGAACATCTTTGCGGGCCGGCAGCCGAAGCGGTTCGGCGCGATCGACTGGCCCGACATCAAGCGCCGTGCGCAGGCCGCGCTCGCACGTCTTGACGTCACGCTCGACGTCACCCGGTCGCTGGATGCTTATCCGATCGCCGTGCAGCAGATGGTGGCGATCGCCAGAGCGTTATCGGTCGATGCACGCGTGCTGATCCTCGACGAGCCGACCTCCAGCCTCGACGACGGCGAAGTCACGCAGCTTTTCAAAATACTTCGGCATCTCAAGCAATCGGGAATCGCCATCCTGTTCGTCACGCATTTCATCGAGCAGACCTATGCCGTCTCCGATCGCATCACGGTGATGCGCAACGGCGAACGCGAAGGCGAATATCTGGCGCGCGACCTGCCCGCCGACCTACTGGTCGCGAAGATGGTCGGTCACGAGCGCATGAGCGCGCGCTTGCGCGAAGCGGCGCAGTTCGGCCATGCTGCCCATGAAGGGGAAGGGCCGCAGGGCAACGCGGCGCTTCAGCCATTCGTCGAACTGCGCGGCGTTGGACGGCGCGGCACCTTGCAGCCGCTCGACCTCGACGTGCAACCGGGTCAGATACTCGGGCTGGCCGGCCTGCTCGGTTCGGGCCGCACGGAAACCGCGCGGCTATTGTTCGGGGCGGACCGCGCCGACAGCGGCACGATTCTGATCGAAGGCCGTCCGGTGCGGCTGCGTTCGCCCCACGACGCCGTGCGGCACGGCATCGGCTACTGCGCGGAAGACCGCAAGAAAGAGGGCATCGTCGCCGAACTGTCGATCCGCGAGAACATTCTGCTGGCGTTGCAGGCGCGACGCGGCTGGTGGCGCAAGATCAAACGGCAGCGCGCCCATGAAATTGCCGACATGTGGATCGAGCGTCTCGGCATCAAGGCGACGGATGCCGAACAGCCGATCGGGTTGCTCTCCGGCGGCAACCAGCAGAAAGCACTGCTTGCGCGCTGGCTGGCTACCGATCCCAAGCTGCTGATTCTCGACGAACCCACTCGCGGCATCGACGTCGCCGCGAAGTTCGACATCATGGACCGCTTGCTGGCGCTATGCGCGAACGGTCTGAGCATCCTGTTCATTTCATCGGAGATCAGCGAGGTGCTGCGCGTGAGCCATCGTGTGGCGGTGCTGCGCGACCGCCGCAAGATCGCTGAAGTGGCCGGCAACGCGTCGAACGAAGACAACATCTATCGACTCATCGCGGGGAGCGGCGAATGAAGCTATCGAACTGGTTCATGCGCGATGGTGCGGAGCGGCCGTTGATCTGGCCTTGCGTCACGCTGGTGCTGTTGTGCGCGCTGAATCTGTGGGTGAATCCGCATTTTCTGTCGCTACGGATCCTCGACGGCCACCTGTTCGGCGCGCCGATCGACGTCCTGAATCGCGCGGCGCCGCTGGTGCTGGTCGCCACCGGCATGACGCTCGTGATCGCCACGCGTGGCATCGATATTTCAGTCGGCGCGGTCGTGGCGATTGCCGGCGCCGCTGCGGCCACGATACTCGCGACGCAGCCCGAGCCGAGTGGCGGATTGATCGCCCAAGCGTTAATCGCAGCGCTGATCGTCGGCGTATTGAGCGGCATGTGGAACGGACTGCTGGTGTCGTTCGTCGGCATGCAGCCGATCATCGCCACGTTGATCCTGATGGTGGCCGGGCGTGGCATCGCCCAGTTGCTGACGGCGGGGCAGATCATACCGATCGGCGCACCCGGCTATCTGCTGGTCGGCGGCGGGTACTGGCTTGGCGTGCCGTGCTCGGTGTGGATCGCAAGCGCGGCTGTGCTGGCCACCGCAGCGCTCGTTGAAGGCACGGCGCTCGGGCTTTTCATTCGCGCGATCGGCGTCAATCCGGTGGCGACGCGCCTCGTCGGCTTGCGCTCGAAAGCGCTGGTATTCGTGGTGTACGGTTTCTCGGGCTTGACCGCCGCGATGGCGGGCATCCTCATCAGTTCGAACGTGCGCAGCGCCGATGGCAATAACGCGGGCCTGCTGCTCGAACTCGACGCGATTCTGGCGGTGACGCTCGGCGGCACCTCGCTGCTCGGGGGCCGCTTCAGTTTGACGGGCACGGTGCTGGGCGCACTGATTATCCAGACGCTCACTTACACGACCTACTCGATCGGCGTGCCGCCGGAGGCGACGCTCGTCGTCAAGGCGGCCGTGGTGCTCGCGGTGAGCGTGATCCAGTCGCCCTCGGCGCGCGCGCTTGCCATGTCGCTCTTCACGCAGCGCGGGGTGGCGCGATGATGAAACGACTTTTCGACGTCTGGGCCCATATCGTCGATCCGCGCACGCTGCCGATCGCCGTGACCATCCTGCTGTTCTGCGCGCTGTTCGGTTTCGGCTCCGTGATGTACACCGGCTTTCTCTCGTGGCAGGTGCTGCTGGACCTGCTGGTCGATAACGCCTTCCTGCTGATTGTCGCAATCGGCATGACATTCGTGATCGTGTCCGGTGGGATCGATCTGTCGGTGGGCTCGGTGGTGGCGCTGACCACCATCGTCGAAGCGGTACTTTCCGAACACATGTATTGGCCGGTCTGGCTGATCGTGCCGATCGTACTGCTGATGGGCACGGTGTTCGGCGCGGTGCAGGGCGCACTCATTCACTTTTTCCGCTTGCAGGCGTTCATTGTCACGTTGGCCGGCATGTTCTTCGCGCGTGGCTTGTGCTTCCTGATCACGACGCAGTCGATCACCATCAACGATCCGACGTTCCAGAAAATTTCCGCGTTTCGCCTCAATATCGGTGTCGGTTCGGTTTCAGCCAATGTGTTGATCGCGCTTGTCACGCTGGCCGCTGCGATCTACGTCGCGCATTTCACGCGCTTGGGCCGCAACGTGTATGCGGTGGGCGGCAATCCGCGCTCGGCCTTGCTGATGGGCTTGCCGGTCGCGCGTACGCGGATCGGCGTGTACGCGCTGAGCGGGTTCTGCTCGGCGCTCGGCGGCGCGGTATTCACGTTCTATGTGCTGTCGGGCTATGGGCTGCAGGGGCAGGGCATGGAACTCGATGCGATCGCGGCGACGGTGATCGGCGGCACCTTGTTGACGGGCGGGGTCGGCTATGTGATCGGCTCGCTATTCGGCGTCGGCATTCTGGGCACGATCCAGACGCTGATTACCTTCGACGGCACCCTCAGTTCGTGGTGGACCCGCATCGTGATCGGCGCGTTGCTATGCGCGTTCTGTCTGCTGCAGCGATTGATCGAGCGGCACGCAAAGTCGACGCGGCGTCCCGGTGGCACCGGTGCGGTCGCAACCCCCGGCCGCGAGCATGAGCGGGGGCCGGGCGGCACCACGGCGCCCGATTCGCACGTGATCGGACGCGCGCCGGAGCAGGCGCTATAGCAGGAATGCTCAGCGGCCTGCCTCAGGAGGCGTCGAGCTCACGTCCTTTGGTTTCAGGCAACGTCAACGCGGCGAGAATCACGACGCCATATGCCGCGGCGGCGAATACGCCGATCGCATGGCCGAGCGGCATGGTCTGCGAAACGTAGCCGATCAGGAAAGGAAATGTTGCGCCGACCGCCCGCCCGAAGTTGTAGCAGAACCCCTGACCGGAGCCGCGAATCCGGGTCGGGAACAGTTCGGTGAGGAACGCGCCCATGCCCGAAAAAATGCCGGACGCGCAGAAGCCGAGCGGGAAGCCAAGCACGAGCATGGTGAGGTTATCGAGCGGCAGTTGCGTATAGACCAGCGCGATCGCACACGAAGCCAGCGCGAATGCGATGAACGCGCGCTTGCGGCCGATTTTGTCGCTGACGTAAGCGCCCGTCAGATAGCCGCAGTACGAACCGACGATGACCACGCCCAGATAGCTGCCGGTGCCGATTACGCTCAGATGCCGCTCGGTTTTCAGATACGTCGGCAACCATGTGGTGACGGCGTAATAGCCGCCTTGCACGCCGGTCGCGAGAATGGATGCGCGCAAGGTCGTCCAGACGATATCGCCGCGGAAGATGTCGATCAGCGAAGGGCGCGTCTGTGCGGCGGCTTGCGCTTCTTTCTGCTGCCGATGCACCTCCGGCTCGTCGACGAAGCGGCGGATCCAGATCACGAACGGCGCCGGGGCGATGCCGATCGCGAACAGCACGCGCCAAGCGTATTCGGCCGGTATCCATGAAAACACCGCCATAAACAGCAGCGTCGACAAGCCCCAGCCGATCGCCCAGCCTGCCTGTACCAGGCCGACCGCCTTGCCGCGGTCACGCGGACGGATCACTTCGCCGATCAGTACCGCGCCCGCCGTCCATTCACCGCCGAAGCCGAGCCCCATCAATCCGCGCGCCCATAGCAACTGCGAGAAGTTCTGCGCCAGCGCGCACGCCAGCGTGAACACCGCGAACCAGAGAATCGTGATCTGCAAGGTTTTCACCCGGCCGATGCGATCGGACAGCACGCCGGCCGCCCAGCCGCCGACGGCCGAACTCAACAGCGTGACCGTTCCGATGAGCCCGGCATCGCCGCGTGTGATGCCCCACGTCGCAATCAGCGTCGGGATCACGAAGCTCAGGAATTGCGTGTCCATGGCGTCGAGCACGTAGCCGATCTTGCAGCTCCAGAACGCACGCTTTTCGCCGGCGGAAATCTGCCGATACCATGCGAACGGTCCTTTCCCTGTACCGGGCGCGTCGTAGCGTTCGGCGTCTGCGGTCAATTGCGCTTCGGTTTTCATGCTGGGACTCCGGTCGTGGTCGGTGGCCGCGTCTTGCCGTGCAGCTTGTGGTTAGGACAACTCGAATAACGCCGCGGTTAAAGTATCGCCAGCGTGGTGTTGGGAATGTCGGTGACGAGCATGTGTCCCGGTTTGTGCGCGATCGCAAACGGCAAACGCGCACTTTCTATTGCGGCTTGCGGCGTGACGCCACAGGCCCAGAACACGGGTAGCTCGTCGCTGCGCACTTCGACTGCGTCGCCGAAATCGGGCCGCGCGATGTCACGAATACCGAGCAGCGCAGGATCGCCGATATGCACCGGCGCGCCATGTACCGCGGGAAAGCGGCTGGTGATCTGAATGGCGCGGATCGCGTCGGCGGCTTTCATCGGCCGCATCGAAACCACGCGGTTACCGCCGAACACGCCCGCGGCCACGTTGCGCTCGCGGGTTCGATACATCGGCACATTCACCTGCTGTTCGATATGGCGCAGCGGAATGCCTTCGCGCCGCAGCATTTCCTCGAACGAAAACGAACAGCCGATCGCGAACACCACCAGGTCGTCCCGCCAAAGCTCGTCGAGGCTATGCACTTCCTCGCTGCGCTCGCCGTGGCGATACACATAAAACGCGGGGACGTCGTTGCGTATGTCGAGATCGTCGCCT
This sequence comes from Paraburkholderia sp. BGA-UO-ETr-F12, assembly GCF_059567945.1. Lineage (NCBI taxonomy): Bacteria > Pseudomonadati > Pseudomonadota > Betaproteobacteria > Burkholderiales > Burkholderiaceae > Paraburkholderia > Paraburkholderia sp. BGA-UO-ETr-F12. Next base: position 18,874 of record NZ_JCAQOZ010000057.1, read on the forward strand.
AGCGACGGTACGCGCCATTGGCCCGGTTCACCGATGCCGAGCAATGGGCAGGCTTTGGGATTGAGCGTGCAGAAGCGCAGGAAATCGTCGGCGTATTGCCTCGGCAGGATGGCGAGGTTGGCTTGTGCATAGTCGCCACAGTAGCCCGCAGTCGGGCCGGACAGGCGGCGATTGCGAATCTGTTGACGAAACTCGGAAGGCGTGTAGGACATGAAAGGCTCGACTCCAGCTAGGTCCGGTTGACTTATGGAATCCAGATTAGTAACGCCAAAAATATCCATCCAGCGAGTTATTCTTGTGTTTTGTTAAATTAAACTTAACAGCACAGGCAGGATTCAGCCGCGATGATCGCGTGCATCAGATCGCTGTTGGGAGAGCTAATGCAATGAATACGCGCTTTGTCGAAACGTTTTTGACGCTCGCCCGTCTAGGCAGCTTTCGCGCGACCGCGGCTGCAATGCATGCGACGCCCGCTGCAATTTCGCTGCGTATCAAAACGCTTGAAGCCGAGTTGGGCGTGGAGCTGATCGAACGCGACGCTGCGGAGTTTCAACTCACGGCGCATGGCGAGCGGTTGCTCGCGCATGCGCGCTCGGTCGTGCAGGCCACGCGTTCGCTGCAACTGGCTGCGCAGGACGAGACCCAGGTGACAAAGCGGCTGCGGCTCGGCGTGGTCGAAACGGTGGTGCACAGCTGGCTGCCGGACTACATCCGGATGCTGAGTGTCGAGTACAACCGCATCGTCGTCGACCTGAGTGTCGACACGAGCGCCGTGCTTGGACCCCGGTTGCGCGCGGGTGAACTGGATCTCGTCATTCAGGTGGAGGAAACCGGTGTGCAGGAAGCGTCGATTGTCTCGACCTTGCTGGCGAGCTATCCCGTGCGCTGGATCGCGCGCAACGATCTGATTCCGGCGAGCCGCGCGAAACATGTGCAGACGATCTTGCAGAAACCCGTACTGACGTTCGGCCGGGGCACCGCGCCGCAAATCGCCGTGGAGGCGATCGTCGAGATGCTGGCGAAGCGCGCCGGCGTGCCGGCAGCGGATACGCAGGTGACCTGCATGCCGTCGGTTGCGGTGATCGTGAAACTGTTGCGCGACGGCTATGGAATCGCGGCGGTGCCGGCTCTGTTTGTCGAGCCTTTCCTGGGCAGCGGCGAACTGGGGCAACTACAGGTGCGTCCGTTGCCGCCGCCGATCGACATTGCGATGTACTACCGCGACGACGCCGACGTCGGTGTGCTGGCGGCGTCGCGTGTTGCGCGCAGCGCATGTGATCAGTATGCGAAGGCGATGGGACGGCAGTTGATCGAGCGGCGGTAATGTGCCGCGAGGCCGAGGCCTGTTCCGCCATGGAAGGTGGCGCTCAAAGCGCGGCGGTGAGGCCGCGTCCTGACGCCGGTTATTGCGCGAGGCGCCGACGCGCCGTAGCGACCAGATTGTCGAACGTGAAGCTGTTCGCGGCAAGCGCGGCGGCGTCGAGAAAATTCTCACGCGTAATGTCCGTCAATACCTGACCCGGCGGCGCTTCGATCAGCACGCGGGCACCCATTTCCTGCATGACGGTGAGCGCGTCGAACCAGCGGACGGTATGGCGCATATTGGTCGCAAGATCGTCGCGAATGGCCTCTGCCGTGTACAGCGGGCGGCCACCGCGATTGCCGATATAGATGCTTTGTGGCGTGTGGAAAGGGACATGTTGTGCGTATGCGACCAGCTCGTCCGTCGCATGCGCGAGCAGTTCGCAATGCGACGGTACGCTTACCGCAAGACGGACGGCTTTGCGAGCGCCCGCGCATAGCGCGCGTTCGATGAAGGCGTCCAGCGCGGCATTCGCGCCGGCCATGACGATCTGACGCGGCGCATTCACGTTGCCGATATAGACCCGTTGATAGCCCGCGTCCACGTGTTGCACGGCGAGTGTTTCGAGTTGGTGCTCGGTCAGACCCGACACCGCTGCGAGGCCGTAGCCGGTCGGGTACGCCGTCTCCATCAATTCGGCGCGTTTTCGTACCATGCGTAACGCGTCATCGAAGCGAATCGCGCCGCAACTGACCGCCGCTGCATAGGCACCCACCGACAAACCGGCGCTGATCTCCGGCGTGAGTTGTGCATCGGCTAGTGCACGCGTGATCGCCACGCCCGCAACGGTCAAGCCGATCTGAACGGCTACGGTTGAGCGCAGTGCGTCCGGTGTGTCGAGAGTGAGTACGTCGGTACCGAGCACCTGCGACGCTTCATCGAGCGTATCGGTCACGGCGTGGTGCTGCGGCAGACGATGCAGAAATCCGTCCGCTTGCGCCCCCTGGCCGGGAAACAGAAGGGCGAGCATCACGCGGCGACGTGAGCGGGCGCCCACGGATCGCTAACCAGTTGAGGGCCGCGCGCATGGCGTGCCATCACACGAGCTTTGCCCGCTGCCCACTCTGTCAGGGCAACGCCGCCCGCGGGCGTTTCAAGTTGCGCGTCCACGCGAATGCCGGCGCATTGTGCGATGGCTTGCAACTGATGCAGCAACTGAATAGCCATGTCGTGCGAGAGTTTCTCCGGCGTGCGGATCAGCAGATCGAGATCGCTCGATAACGTAACGGTGGGTATCTGGGTGGCCAGTTCGAAGCCCGTGCTGCCGGTTGGTCCCCAGACGAATTCAGACAATGCGCCACCGGCCGCCTCGCGTTGCACGACGGCAAGGGCAAGGGCCGTAAAAGCGGGCAACGCATTGCGCGCCGCAAGAGGATTGCGCACGGCTAACGCCTCTGGCACTACGACAGTTTCGATATCGTCCAGATGCACCCACGTGCCGTAACGCTGCGAGCGCTCCATACCGCGCATGCCGATCGCCACGAAGCCGTCCGCGGCCAGCGCGCGTCTCACGACCGCATACGGCGCGCGCTCGAAAGACTCGCGCACCCATGCCGGTTCGTTATCGAAGCGCGGTAAGCGGTGCAGGCGCAGCAGATCATGCGGCCGCCAACGCGCATCGCACGACAGCGCGTCAGCGACTGCAAACGGTGGCCCGGCACAGGCCTGCATTACACAGCGTCCCATTGTTCGGCGAGACGCCGTCGCACTTCGATCGACGCCGCGCGGTTCTTGCGCGCCGCTGCCGATTCGAGCCGGTGCGAAAGATCGCGCTGCCCTTCGCGGGCGCTGCGAATCTGCCCGACGAGCACCTGACGCACCCGTTCGATCTGCGCGGCATCCGGTGCATCGGCGTCGACGTTTTCGATCAGTTGATCGAGCAGGCCAAGTTTGGCAAACGACGTCATCGAGTACGACATCGGCACAATCGTTTCGCCGAGCGCGTCGAGGGCTTCGACGGTGCGCCGCGTGACCCGGGCGGCGGCTTCCTTGCCCATCGCATGGACCATCGTGCCCGGCGCGTCGAGCGCGACGATCCGGTTGGCCTGATAGCCGTGCGCGAGGAACGCGCCGGACATGGCGGGCCCGACGATTAGCGCGATCACCGGATGCCCGGCATCGCGCGCCGTCGCGTACGCATCGACCGCGGCCGCGCATGCGAGGTGAATGCCGAGCATCTCTTCGCGGTAGCCATACGCCTGACTTTTGACATCGACGATCGCGACGATCGGGCGGCGCGTGCCGCTCGTTTCGTCCAGCGCGATGGCCTCGCGTACCGCGCGCGCGAGCTGCCAGCCTTGTTCGAGACCGACGACGTTGTCGGTGGCGCGCGCAAAGCGATTGTCGGGATCGGGAACCACCGCAATGAAGCGCGCGGTCTCGCCGCCGAGCGATGCATCGCTGCTCCATACGGGCGCCTTGCTGGACGGTTCGCCGGCCAGCGCATGGAACCAGCGCGCGCCGCGGCTGAGGGAGGTATCGCTCATGCCTGCTCCTTGCGCGCGTTGTGTTGCGCGGAAGATGGGTTGTACACGTCACGCATCGTTTCGGGTGTCACGCTGGCCGGGTCGGTCCGCGCTAGGCGTTCGAGGAAAATGTCGACCTGTTCGCTGCGGTGCGCGGCTGGCAGGCCGAGCTTGAACGCGGCGTGAACGGCTGCGCGCACGGCGTCAGTAGCGTCGTCGACCAGTTGATCGGCGAGCGCGGTCGCGGCCCTTTGTTCGCCGCCGATCAATTGCCACACGCGGCGCCGGTCGCTCGAGTCGAGTTCTTCGATACCGGCTTCCTGTTCGATGACTTCGGGGCCGTTCATGCCGAGCCGTCCTTGCTTCGTCACGACCAGATACGAGCACAAGGCCGCTGCCAGCGACATGCCGCCAAAGCAACCGACCATCCCCGCGATCACACCGACGACCGGCACATGCCGGCGCAACGCGACGATCGCGGCCTGAATCTCGGCGATTACCGCGAGGCCGAGATTGGCTTCCTGAAGCCGCACACCACCGGTCTCGAACAGCACGACGGGGCGGACGATCTTGCCGCGTTCGCAGTCGCGCAAGGCCATGGTGAGCGCAGCGGCGATCTTGCTGCCTGAGACTTCGCCGATACTGCCGCCCTGGAACGCGGACTCGATCGCGGCGACCACGGCCGGCTCGCCGTCGATGGTGCCGCGCGCAATCACGCAGCCGTCATCCGCCTGGCAGACGACACCTTGCAGCGGCAGCCACGGCGATTCGATCTTGTCGAACGGTCCGAGCAGTTCGCGGAACGTGCCCGCGTCGAGCAGCGCGCGAGCCCGTTCGCGCGCGGGCAGCTCAATGAAGCTGTCGAGCAGCATGGGTGCGGAACGCGCGGTGGCGATTGTGTTCATGCGCCGTCCCCCTGTTCCGCCGCTTCGATGGCTTCGGCGAGCCGCAGTGCTACCACGCCGGGCGTCGCGCCGAAGTCGTTGATTTCGATTTGCGCGGCGCCGTCGTAACGGCTGAAGAAGCGGTCGAGCACGCTCTTCCAGATGTGGCTGTAACCGTCGACGCTGGTGCGCACGACCACATGCGCGCTCAGGGCGGCACCGGTTTCGGCGGGCGACAGCAGGACTTCCAGATCGCCCGAGCCGACTACGCCGACATGCGCGCGGGTCGTGACGGCGCGTTGCGCCGGATAGTCGAAGGTTAGATGTTCCATGCGGTTGAGCTCCCAGCGGCGTCGTGATGCGCCAGCATGTCGAGAAAGAGGGTGGCGGCGAGCAGATCGGCTGCGCCGCCAGGGGACGCGTTGAGCGACAGTAATGCGTGTTCCAACGCCACGAAGGCGGCCTGGCCGTGCGGCGTCGAACTTCCGCCGGCCTCCAGCACACGGTGAGCGCCGTGCTGCGCGGCGTGCAAACCAGGCAAACCCGCGCGATGCAGCAGGCAGGTATCGTCGAGTGAGGCCATGATCGAGAGCAGGGCGTCAATGCGCGCGCCGTTTTCGTCGACACCGTTGGCTCGCGCCGTGTGCAACGCGGGCAAGCCGATCTCGATGACGTGCGGGAAACCGTCTTGTGCCTCGCGGCGCGCACCGCCCACCTGATAGCGCTGCCGCGCCCGTTCGCCGTGACTATCGGTGGGGGCGGCGAAGCGGTCCGGGAAGCACGCAATCTGCGCGGCGAGCGTGCAGATCTTGGGAGCACTCACACGCGTGGCAGTGCTTGACATCGATGCGCCCGCCACCAGCAAGCCGACTATCCAGATTGCGCCGCGATGGGCATTGCTGCCGCGAGTGGCGTCCAACATGTCCCGCTCGCCGGCGCGGCCGATTTGCGCGAGTTCGGCGCGCAACAGCGCCGAAGGTTCGCCCCGCTGGCGAGCTGTGCGTGCCAGCGCCGCGAATGTCGGTTCGAGCGTACGGGCCGAGCGCAGCATGGTAGGCAGATCGAGGTCGCGATGCGCGCCGCTGCCGCGCCGGTCGACCAGTGCGGGCTTCGGCGTAAGCTGCGCTTCTTCGATCAGCGCGGTGACGGCGTAGTGCGCAAGTTGCGTATCGAGTTGGGTATCGGAGCGTGCCGTGCGTGTCTTGACGCCACCGGTCTGTCGGTCAGTCAATGCAGCAGAAAGAGGCATGCATTCAGCTTGCGCTGCCGGCATCGCGCCGGCCTCGCGTTCGAGCAAAGCGGCAGGCGCCATGGTTACCAGCTCCTGAAGCGGGCCGGCGGCGCGTACAGGCCACCCGACCACGTCACCAGATCGTCGATGCTGCGTGCCGCCAGCAGCGAACGCTTCGCTTCGCCGCGCCGAATGCCGAGGTCCTCCGGATACGCGACGATGCCGCGCCGCCGCAACTCCGCCGTTTTTTCCGGTTTCGCGCGCAACCCGATCGGCGTCACACCGGCCACCGCGGCCAGCGCCGCACGCCGCTCGTCGATGCCTTCGGCCTTGTGCAGATACGCGATGCCTTCCTCCGTGACGACATGGCTCACGTCGTCGCCGTAGATCATCACGGGTGCAATCGGCATGCCGCTTTTCGCGCCGACAGCGACCGCGTCGAGTTCATCGACGAAAGTCGGCTCGCCGCCTTTCTTGTACGTTTCGGCCATCTGCACGACCAGCTTCTGCCCGCGCGAGACCGGACCCTGGTTCTTCAGCAGCTTGAGCCAGGCTTCACTCGAATGACGCCGGCCGCGCGGATCGTGGCCCATGTTCGGCGCACCGCCGAAACCGGCAAGACGTCCGCGCGTGACTGTCGATGAATTCGCGTCCGCGTCGATCTGCAAGGTCGAGCCGATAAACAGATCGACGCCGTATTGGCCGGCCAGTTGGCACAGCACGCGGTTCGAGCGCAGGCTGCCGTCGTTGCCCGTGAAAAATACGTCGGGACGCGCCTCGATATACGCCTCCATGCCGACTTCGCTGCCGAAGCAATGAATGCTGTCGACCCAGCCCGATTCGATCGCGGGGATCATGGTGGGATGCGGATTAAGGGTCCAGTTGCGGCAGATTTTGCCCTTCAGACCGAGCGATTCGCCATACGTGGGCAGCAACAGTTCGATCGCCGCGGTATCGAAGCCGATGCCGTGATTCAACGAGCTCACACCGTACGGTTCGTAGATGCCGCGAATCACCATCATCGCGGTGAGCACCTGCAGATCGCCGATATGTCGCGGGTCGCGCGTGAACAGCGGCTCGACCGCGAAGGGCCGATCCGCCTGCACAACCACATCGACCCACGAACCCGGAATATCGACGCGCGGCAGTTCGTCGACGATCTCATTGACCTGCACGATCACGATGCCATGCCGGAACGCGGCGGCTTCGGCAATGGTCGGCGTGTCTTCGGTGTTCGGACCGGTGTACAGGTTGCCGTGACGGTCGGCCTTCTCTGCGCACAGCAAGGCGACGTGCGGCGTGAGGTCGACGAACATGCGTGCGTACAACTCGACGTACGTATAGATCGCGCCGATTTCCAGTTGGCCGTCTTCGAGCAACTGCGCGACGCGCAAACTCTGCGGCCCGGCAAACGAGAAATCGACCTTGTGCGTGATACCGCGTTCGAACAGTGTCAGATGCTCAGGACGACTGATGCTCGAAATCAGCAGATGCACGTCGTGGATCTTTTGCGGATCGACCTTGGCAAACGAGCGGGACAGGAAGTCGGCCTGTTTCTGGTTGTCGCCTTCGAGTGCGACGCGGTCGCCAGGTTGAATCAGTGTTTCGAGTGCATCGACGATGCGGTTGGTCGGCAAGATGCCGTCTTCCAGCCACGGTGCAATGGCCGCGAGGCGACGGTTCTTTTCGTCGCGGCGGGTCGTCCAGGAGCGCGCGGCGACGGACGCTTCAGTGGCTTCGGCGGGGTGGTTCATCGGCGGATTCAGCTCCCGGTGACGGTGCGCGTGCGTCTGGCGCGCGGCTTGGGTTGATTCGCAAGCGCGGCTTCCGCTTGCGCGCGTTCGGTCAGAAAACGATGGAGCAGCTCGCCGGTGCCTAGCAGATGCGCGACAACCAGCGACTGTGCTGCAGGGATATCGCGGCGCTGAACCGCATCGAGCAGGGCGGCGTGTTCATGGTCCGATTCGCCCTTGTACGACGGCAAGCCGAACTTCAGGCGCAAATACCTTTCGCCGCGCCGATGCAGGGTGCCGATCATATCCTCGAGTTGCGGACGGGTGGCGGGCGCATACAGGCTCATATGAAAGGCCACATTACGCGCGACATACAGCGACGGGTCCGGCTCGCGCTCAGCGGCGCGGCACAGCGTGGCGGATTCGCGCAGCGTGGCGGCGGTGTGATTCGGAATCGCGAGACCAATCGCGAGGCTCTCCAGCGCGGAACGGATCTCATAGATTTCGCGTGCTTCGTCCGCCGATAAAGGGGCGACGCTCGCGCCTTTGTGCACCGCGGTTCTCGCCCAGCCTTCGCTTTCGAGCTGGCGCAGGGCTTCGCGCACGGGAATTGCGCTGACTGAGAAGTGCCGGGCGATGGCGTCCTGGCGCAATGGCGCACCAGGCGCCAGTGTGCCGTCGACAATCGCCGCGCGCAGCGCCTCCGCGATCACGTGGGACATGCTCTCGCGGGGCGCCGCCACAGGCAGAAGCGGGCTGCGCGCCGGGCCGTCCAGGGGAAAACCATCTGTTGCGTCGTTCATGATATCAAATATTATATATGAAATTGAGCTTGTAACAGGTGGGCAAACCCGGAAAGTTTTTGAGCGCCAAAGGACTGCGATGCGCTTCGCGCGTTGTGCCTCTCAACGTTATACGAGGCGCATCGAGTGACCGGCAAGCATGCCATCCGTCGTTTCCTTTATGTCAGACACGTACGTCAACCGCAGGGCTGGAGGAGCATGATGAATTCACTCACCGACCGCACGTCGGTCGCGCGGCGCCGTACGCCGCTCAATCGTTCGCAGATCGCGGGGTTTTGGGGGGCGTGGGCCGGCTGGACGCTCGACGGGATGGATTCGTTCATCTACGCACTTGTGTTGACGCCGGCGCTGACCGAACTGCTGCCGCGCTCGGGCTATGCGGCAACGCCCGCGAATGTCGGCCTCGCCGGTTCGATTCTGTTCGCGCTGTTTCTGGTCGGCTGGGGGCTGTCTTTTATCTGGGGGCCGCTGGCGGACCGCTTCGGCCGGACCAAGGTGCTGGCGGCCACCATCTTCACCTTCGCCATTTTCACGGGTCTTGCCGCGACGTCGCACAACGTCTGGGAACTCGCCATCTATCGCTTCATTGCCGGAGTCGGGATCGGCGGCGAGTGGGCGCTGGCCGGTACGTATGTGGCCGAGGCGTGGCCGGAAGATCGCCGCAAGATGGGCGCCGGGTATCTGCAAACGGGCTACTACGCGGGGTTCTTTCTGGCGGCTGCGCTCAACTACACGATCGGCGTGCATTTCGGCTGGCGCGCGATGTTCCTGACCGGCGCGGTGCCGGTCGTGGTCGCGATTCTGGTGCTGCTGCGGGTGAAGGAATCGGAGAAGTGGCAGAAGGCCGAGGAGCGCGTCGTGCGTGCCAAGCCGCTGCGCGAAATCCTCGGGCCGACGTATCGGCGCCGCACTTGGGTTGCATGCATTCTGTTGACGATCGCGATCGTCGGTTTGTGGGCGGGTGCGGTCTACGAGCCATCGGCCGTGATTCAACTGGCCACCAAGGCCGGTATGACGAAGAACGATGCAATCAGGACAGCCTCGCTGGCAACCGGCTTGTTGTCGATTGCGACGATTCTCGGTTGTCTCGCGTTGCCGCCGCTCGCGGAACGGATTGGGCGCAAGAAGACGCTGGCGGTTTACTTCGCCGGCATGGCGGTGGCGATTGCCGGCAGTTTCGGCTGGGCATTCTATCTGCCGAATGGACTTGCGCCGTTTATCGCGTGGCTCTTTGTACTGGGCTTCTTCGGCGGCAATTTTGCGCTGTTCAGCCTGTGGTTGCCGGAGCAGTTCGAGACCCGCGTCCGGGCCACCGCGTTCGCGTTCTGCACTTCGTTCGGCCGGTTTATCGGGGCGGGCGTCAACTTTCTGCTCGGCGCAGCGGTGCTGCACATGCATACGCTCGGTGTGCCGGTCGCGCTCACGGCGCTGGCGTTTATTGCTGGTCTGTTCGTGATTCCGTTTGCGCCGGAGACTAAAGGCGAGGTACTGCCGCAGTGATGCTGGACGAAAAAAACCGGGCGCGCTGCCCGGTTTTTCGTTTAACCCATCAGCGCATCGCAGCGCTCACATATGCCACCTTGCCGACACCGTCAGCGTGCGCGGCGCACCCGGCATGTTGTACATATCCGCGTTACCGTGCGCCGCGATGAAGTACTTGCGGTCGAACAGGTTATCCAGCGTCAACGCCACGTCGACGTTCTTGCCGTGATATCCCGCGCCGAGATCGAAGGTCACGAAAGAAGGCAACGTGACAGCGTCGCTGGCCGACGTATAGCGCGCCGACTGGAATTGCGCACCGCCGGCCGCGTAGAACCCGTACTTCAGATCGCGCTTGATCCACACGCTCGCGCTATGACGCGGCATCAGGCCCGGCGTATTGTTGTGCAGCACCAGCCCGGCTGAACTCGCTTGCGGCGAGCCGTCGACGTTGCCGTTCAGATACGCATAGCCCGCGTACACCGACCACTTCGGCGCGATCTCACCGGTGGTGGACAGTTCCAGTCCGCGCACGTGTTGCGTGCCGATCGGCAGAGCGTAAGTCGGGTTGGACGGATCGGCGATCTGCTGATTGGTCTGCTTCATATCGAACAGCGCGATGCTCGCGCTCGCGCGGCCCAGATCGAACTTCGAGCCGACTTCGAAGCTGGTGGTCTTCTGCGGCGCCAGCGCGGAGCCGTTCGCGAACGCGCCGCTGCTGATCAACGTATCGGCAAGCGGAGAGAACGACTGACTATACGACGCGTACAGCGACACCCAATCGAGCGGCTCGTAAATCAGACCGACACGCGGGCTCCACGCCCGATCCGTGCGATCCAGATTCACGTGCGCCGACGTGTAGTCGTTGCGGGTTTGCGTCAGATAGTCGAAGCGCAGGCCGGCAAGAATCTTCCAATGCTCCGTCAGCGAGATCAGATCTTGCGCGTAGACGCCGGCGAGTCCCAGCACGGTGGCCGCATTCGTCTTTGCCGCCGTGCCCGGCTTAACGCCCGGCAAGTCGATGAGTTGCGGATCGTACAGGTTGTAGGTGGCGACCTTATTGGTCGAGTAGATGGTGTCGAATTTTTGCTGTTGCGACAGCTCGACGCCGTACAGCAGTTCGTGTTTCATGCCGAACAGCGTGGTTTTTTGCGTCAACTCGAAGAGTCCGTCCACGCCATGGTCCTGGCGAAAGCGGGTACTTTGATCGAGTGTGACGACCGGGTTCTGCGCAGTCTTGATCGGCTCATACGTCACGTAGTTTTTGCGTTCGAGCGAGAAGTCGTACGCGCGCACGGCCGTGTGCAGCGACAGCGAATCGTTGAAGCGGTGATCGAGCGACACGGTCGCGCTCTTCGCATCCACGTCGTTATAAGACGTGTTCGCCGCGTTGGCCGAGCCGTAGTACGTGTTGATCGGCACATTGACCGGGCGGCCGAGATAGGCGGGCAGACCTTGATCCGAAGTGCGGCGGTCGTGCAGATAATCGGCTTCGATATTGACGATAGTGTCCTTATCGATGCGCAATTGCGCGGACGGCGCCACCGCCTGGCGATTCAACTGGAACTGGTCGCGAAAGCTATTCGAGTTTTCGGCGGCGCCGGTAATGCGAAAACGCGCGGCGTCGTTCGCATTCCAGCCGAGATCGAATTCGCCGCGCCGTTCGCCTTCGGTGCCGAGCGTTACGCCTACCGCCTGCTGGGGATTGGCCGTCGGTTTTTTCAGCACGCGGTTGATCAGGCCGCCGGCCGAGCCGCGTCCATAGAGCACGGCTGCGGGACCCTTCAGCACGTCGACCCGTTCGACGTTCGACAGATCGCGATAGTAGAGCGCGTCGTCGCGAATACCGTCGACGTACTGATCGGTGATGTTGTTGAAGCCGCGCAAGGTAACCTGGTCGCGCTGACCGTCGCCGACCGAAAAGCCGATGCCCGGCACGTTGCGCAACGCGTCCTGCAGCGAAGTCGCGTTCTGTTCGTCGAGCAGCGCGCGCGGCACGACGTTGACCGTTTGCGGCACGTCCATCAGCGACATGTTCATCTTCGTCGCGGTGTTCGAGGTGCTCGAGTCGTAAGAGCGATCGGCCGCGGCCTGGACGGCGATGGCGGGCAGCGTGTTGTCGGGCGCGCCGGTGCCGGGTGTGGCTTGCTGCGCCAGCAAAGGTTTGGCGCTGGCGAGAGAAGTGGCGAGCAGTAGTGCGCGATACGTATTCTTTTTGACGTTCATGGCAACGTTGTTCGAGCGTGGATCGGTGGTGTTATTGGTTTTCGGGTGCAGCAAAAGCGGTCATGCAAAAGCGCCAGGCGGGTGCGAGGAGGATGCAAGCTGGCGCGCACGATCAGGCAGAAATTGTGTGGTCGGTCAGGCGGGACGAAGTGATGAATTCCCCTGTTGGCTTCGAACGAGTCCGAAATTGAAACGGCCGGGGCGCCGTGCGTCAGTGCGCGAAATGCACGGACGTGACATCGGCTGCCTCGGAATGGCATGTCGATGTGGGGAACGGGAGGTACAGCGAAAACCGGATCAATGCCCGGCCTGTAATATTCAGAAATTATAAACGAGAACTATTCGCGATTGTGCGAATTGAATGGAGAATGCGGGTTTTTTGCAGGGATCTTTTCGACGAAATGAAAGCTGAGGTGATGCGCGAGCCGCCGCCGTGGCGGCGAGGCGGCAAGCGGCGGGCGACTACTCAGTAAGCACCGTCCGCCGCTCAACGATCCACCGTCAATCCGCGTGATGCCGCATACGTCCGCCGGGCCGCAGCATCGACAGCAGCGGCCAGCCCAGATTCACGCCGAGGCTGGCGATCACGATCAAGGCCATGCCCGCGAGTTGCGGCAGCGAGAGCGCCCGCCCATACACAACGGCATCGACCACGATCGCGGTCAGTGGATAGACGAACAGCAGCACGGCGATGATGGGCGTGGTCAGCTTCGGCAGCGCGCCGTAGATCAGCACGTACGAGAGCCCCGTATGCAGCACGCCCATGCCGACCAGCCAGAACCATTGCATCGGCCCGATATGCACGGCAGTGAGGGGCGCAATGAACGGCAGGCACACCACGCCCACCGCGCATTGCGCGAGCGTCAGCAGATGCGGGCGCAGATTGCCGAGCCCTTTGGCGATCAGCGTGACGCTCGCGTACAGCACCGAGCCCACCAATGCCTCGCCGATGCCGATCAGATAGCTGGCGTGTCCCTGCAGATTCCCGCTCGCCGCAACGCCCGAGGCCAGCACTAGCCCGACGAAGGCCGTCGCGATCCAGCCGAGCCGGTCGGCGCCGAGGCGTTCATGGAACAGTGCCGCGCCCATCAACACGACCCAGAACGGCTGCACGTGAAACACCACCGTCGCCACCGCAATGCCGGTGCGATGAATCGCGTCGAAGAAACCGACCCATTGCGTGACCATCAGGACGCCGGAGATCAGTGCGAGCGCGACGGTGCGCCGGGTGAAATGCGCACGCGTGAAGAAGCCTTTCCACGCGCAATACGCGGCGAGCGAGAGGAAGCCGAACAGGCAGCGAAAGAACACCAGCGTCAGCGCGCCGAGCCGCGCTTCCTCGACGAAAATGCCGAGCGTGCCCATCAGAAGGCCGCCACTGGCCAGCGTAATGGCGCCTTGCTGACGTTGGGTGAGGGACATGCGAAACCGCTCCTTAAGGTGGGGTCGCGTAGGTGGAGTCACATAAGGGAGTCCAAGTATTGCGCGGCTTGCCTTGCGTCGACAAACGAATTAAATTGAGAAATTCCATAAGCTGGATTGATAAATCATGCACCCCGAATTCGACGTCGATTTGCTGCGCACCTTCGTCGCGGTGGTGGAAACGGGCAGCTTCACGAAGGCATCGACCACCGTGCACCGTTCGCAGGCGGCGGTCAGTATGCAGATCAAGCGGCTCGAAACCATGCTGGGCACCACGCTGTTCGCCCGCAACACGCGCAATCTCTCACTCACCCGGCCGGGCAATACCTTGCTCGAATACGCCCGGCGTGTGCTGGCGTTGCACGAGGAGGCGTGGTCGGCAATCGTGCGGCCCGAAGTGACCGGGCGCGTGGTGCTCGGCGCGCCGGACGATTACGTGTCGTCACTGCTCTCGCCGGTGTTGCGGCGCTTTTCGAATCTGTATCCGCATGTGGAGATCGAGATCGTCTGCGCGCAGAGCACATCGCTCGCGCCGATGCTGGCCGATAACAAGATCGATCTCGCGTTCGTCACGCGCGACCGCAAACTGCGCGGCGAATTCGTGCGCAGCGAGCCGATGGTATGGGTGGGGGCGTCGCTCGATACGCCGGTGCTGGCGGCGTCGCCGTTGCCGGTCGGGCTTTATGAGCCGGGCTGTGTGGCGCGCCAGCATACGCTGGCGGCGCTCGACGGTGCGCGGATCCGCTATCGGGCGGCGTTTAGCAGTGCAAGCTTGATGGGTTTGGTGGCGACCGTGGATGCGGGGCTGTCGGTGATCGCGCTTACGCGTTGCAGCGTGCCGTCGCGGCTCGCGATACTCGGTGAAGCGCAAGGCTTGCCGAAGATTGCGCCGCTGGAAATCGTGGTGGCGCGCAGCGCCAAATCGGATCGGCCGACGTGCGATTATCTGGCCGCGCAGATGGTGCAGGATTTGTCGCTGCGTCCGCAAGCGGCAATGCGGGGAGCGGCTGCATGAGCGACTGACCCGCTCGCGCCGCTCAAACCCGCGGATAAGCGGTCACCGCGCCATCCACGGCAAGCCGCACGTTTTCGCCTGGCTGCGGCGACAGATACCCCGGCACACGAGCGCGCACCATCGTCTGCGCGCCGGACCGCAATTGCAGCGCGACGCCCGCGTCCTGCCCCTGAAAAATCACCTCGCGCACCACGGCGGCATACGACGGCGCGCCATCCGGCATGGTTTCTTCGGCACGCAACAGACGAATCTGTTCAGGCCGGACCATGACGTCGACCGCGCCGTTGCCCATCGGCTCGCACAACGGCAAATCGCCAAGTTCGCAGTTGACGCGATCCTGCCTGACCGTGCCCGGCAACAGCACCGCTTCACCGACGAAGGAAGCAAGCTCGCGCGTCACCGGCCTGCGGTACAGCGTCTCCGGCGTCGCGGTCTGGATCAGCCGGCCGTTCCACAGCACCGCGACCTCGTGGCCGAGCGACAACGCCTCCGATTGATCGTGCGTGACGAGCACGGCGGTCGCACCGGCTGCGGCCAACGCGCTGGCCACCGCCTGGCGCGTTTCGAGCCGCAAAGCCGCATCGAGCGATGAAAATGGCTCGTCGAGCATCACCAGGGTCGGCGACGGCGCCAGCGCGCGGGCCAGCGCGACACGCTGTTGCTGGCCGCCTGACAACTGCTGCGGCGCGCGTTCGGCGAAGTTCGCCGGCAAGCCGACCAGTTCCAGCAACTCGGCCACACGATGCCGCGCGCGGCGCTGCGTGCGCGGCAGGCCGAAGACGATGTTGTCCGCTACGGAAAGATGCGGAAACAGCGCGCCCTCCTGCGGCACATAGCCGATGCGGCGCTGTTCGGAAGGCACATGCAGGTTGTCGCCGACGACGCGGCGGCCGTCGATTTCGACGCTGCCGCCATCCGCGCGTTCGAAGCCGCACAGAAGGCGCAGCAAGGTGGTCTTGCCGCTGCCGGACGGTCCGAGCAGCGCGAGCAGCGTGCCGCGCTCGACGGAGAGATCGATGCCGTGCAGCACCGCATGGCCGTCGAACGATTTTTGCAGTCCGCGGATACGAAGTTCGCTCATGAAAATCCGATGGAAAAAGCGGGCGAGAGCGCGCGAAGTTTAGCTACGTTCGCCGAGCAGCGCCGATTTGCCGAGCAACGCGAACAGGAGGCCGGAGGCGAACAGCGAAATGCCGGTGAGCAGCGCCGCATAGGGCGCCGCGGCGGCGAACGCCATGGTCGAGGTGTCGGCCCAGACCTGAGTCGCGAGGGTTTGCGTGTCGATCGGCGAGAGCAGCAGGGTGGCATTCAATTCGGTGACGACGGAGATGAACACCATTGCCGCTGCCGCGCCGAGTCCGGGACCCGCCAGCGGCAACACCACGCGCAACAGCGTCTGCGTCCAGCTCAAGCCGAGCGCGCGAGCGGTTTCCTCAAGGCGCGGCTGCGCCTGCATGAAGGCGGCCCGCACGCTCACCAGCGCGATCGGCATGAACAGCATCGCGTAGGCGATCACCAGCAGCGTCGCGCTTTGATAAAGCGGTTGCAGCGCATGCACCGCGAGCGACACGATCGCCAGTGCGATCACCAGTCCCGGGATGCCTTGCGCGAGAAACACGGTGCGTTCGAACAGCGTCGCGAAGCGGGTCGGATAACGCACCAGCAGGAAGGCGAGCGGCACGACCAGCAGCGTGGTCAGCAGGGCGGCAGCGAGTCCGAAGCCGAGCGAGGAGATCGTTGCGTTGAATAGCAGTTCGGGCGACACGTCGGCCGGTGTGACGGCAGCCGCGCCTGGTTGCGTGAGCCAGTAACCGATCATGCCGAGCGGCACGCCGAGCGTGGTGATCGCCAGCGCGGCGAAGCCGGCGACGACGATCCAGCGCCATGCGCCGAGGTCGTAGCGCAAGACCGCGCGACGTGTACCGCGATCGACGCGTTCATAACGCGCCGCGCCGCGTACCCGAAACTCGAATGCCAGCACGACGAGGCAGATCACGATCAGCAGGCACGCGAGCAGCGAAGCGCCGCCGCCGTCGAAACTGGTGCGGAATTCCGCGTAGATTTGCGTCGTGAAAGTGTGAAAGCGCAGCAGCGTGAACGCACCGAATTCAGACAGCACGCCGAGCGCGACCAGCAGCATGCCGCCGAGCAGCGCCGGACGCAGTTGCGGCAGCACGACGCGCAGGAATGTGGTCCAGCGATTGCAGCCGAGCGCTCGCGCACTTTCTTCCAGCGCTGGATCCATGCTGCGCAACGCGGCGGCCACGGGCAGGTAGACGAGCGGGAAATAGGCCGAGCTCAGCACCAGCAGCGCGCCGTTGAAGTCCTGCAAATCCTGACTCAGCGACACCCATGCATAGCTCGAAATGAAGGCGGGCATGGCGAGCGGCGCGGCGGCGAGCACGGCCCAGATGCGCCGCCCCGGCAGATGCGTGCGTTCGACAAACCACGCGGCCGCCGTGCCGACGACGGCGCAGACGAGTGTGGCCGACACGGTGATCAGCAGTGTGTTGATCAGCAGTTCGCCGACCAGCGGCCGGAAGATCAGATCGACCGCTTCAGCGAGACCGAAGCTCGCCGCGCGCCAGAAGGTAAACGCAATCGGCAGCAGCACCAGCAAAGCGCTGAGTGCCGCCGCCGCGAACAACCCGCGCGGCGCGCGCAAACGGGCGCGCGCCGGGGCGGGGGTGACAGCCGGAGGGCCGGCTGATACGGCATCGCTCATTTACAGCAAACCTGCCTGGCGCAGCAGCTTGCCGGCCTGGCTGTCGTCGCCGAGTTGCTGGATGGTCAGCGCCGGCGGGTTCAGTTCAGCGAACGGCTTGAGGATCGGGTCCGACGCCACGCCTGCGCGCAGCGGATACTCGAACATGACGTGGCTGTTCGCCATCAACTGCTGGGCGCGCTCGCTAACCAGGTAGGCCAGAAACTTCTGTGCGCCGTCGGCGTTGTGAGCCGACTTCAGTACCGCCGCGCCCGACACGTTCACCGTCGCGCCGGCATCGCCGTTGCCGAAGTGATAGATCGCGCTGCGGGTCTTCGCATCGCCGATTTCGGCGTGCAGACGCGCCCAGTAGTAGTTGTTGATCAGACCGGTTGCAACGCCGCCGCGATTGACGGCGGCCACCACGCCTTCGTCGTCGTCGAAAATCTGCGCGTTGGCTTTCAGACCCTTCAGCCATGCGACGGTTTGCGCTTCGCCCTTCAGGGCAAGTACCGCGCTCACCAGCGGCAGGAAGTCGCCGTCGCTAGGCGCAATGCCGACTTTGCCTTTCCATTCCGGCTTGGCCAGATCGAACAGCGACTGCGGCAGTTGCGACGGTTGCAGCTTGGTGGTGTTGTAGGCCAGCACGTTTTCGCGCGCGGTCACGCCCACCCATGCACCGGTCGGCGAGCTGAAGCGCGCCGGCACGGTGGCGAGCGTCGAGCTGTCCACCTTGCTCAGCAGGCCTTTCTCTTCGAGCAGCATCAACTCGGGCGAGTTTTCCGTGAAATACACGTCGGCGGGCGTCGCTGCGCCTTCCGCGACGATTTGCGCCGCCATTGCGGGGCCTTCGCCATTACGGATCTTCACCGAAATGCCGGACTGCTTTTCGAAGTCCTTGGCGAGCAGATTGACGACCTGTTCGTGCTGCGCGTTGTACAGCGTGATCGACGCGGCGTGGGCCGCCGAGGGTACGGTTGCGAACGCGGCCAGCGTGAGGGCGGCAGCGCTGCTGAGGAGGCGCAGGCGGGTGCCAAACCAGGAATGAGCCATGATCCTAAAATCCGTTAGTGATGTTGTTGGTCTTCAAAGTGCCGCCATGCCTCATGGCCGGCGGCTTGCTGCTCAGCTTGCATTACGTCTCGAACAGCCCCGCGCCGATATACGAACCTGGTTTCGCGCCCGGCGGCACCGCGAATATCGCGCTGCCTACGTGCGTCGTGAACTGGTTCATCATGTCGAACTTCGAGAGCTTTTCGTTGATCGGAATGAAGCCGGTACGCGGGTCGCTCTGGTGAGCGAGGAAAATCAGTCCCGCGTCGTACTCGGTTTCCTGACGCCATGGCGGCCAGCGCTCGATATAGAAGTTCGTGCTGTCGTTGTACGAATAGGAACGGCGCAGAATCTGCGCGCCGTTGTTGCTGGCCTGATTCGACAGACGCACGTGCGAGTTCTCCGGGATCACCGGATTACCGTCCTTGTCTTCTTCCTTCAGGTCGACCGGGTCGAACTCGTTCTTCTTGCCGATCGGCGCGCCGCTGTATTTGTGACGGCCGAACACCTGTTCCTGGAAGTCGACTTCGGTGTTGTCCCAATGCTCGAGCGTGATGCGGATGCGGCGCACCACGGTGTAGGTACCGCCTTCCATCCACGGTGCGTCGGCCGTGGCGCCGGCCCACACGAACTCGTTCATCAACTGCGGCTTCGCGGTCGACGGATTGTTGGTGCCGTCCTTGAAACCCATCAGATTACGCGGCGTCTGACCGCGCGGACCGGACAGGAAACCGGATTGGCCCCAGCGCATCGCGGCGGTGCCGTAAGCGAGGCGCGCCAATTGCCGGACCGCGTGAAACGCCACCTGCTGGTCGTTCGCGCAGGCCTGGATGAACAGGTCGCCGCCGGTCTTCTGCTCGATCAGCTGATCGCCGTTGAAACGTGGCAGATCGACGAGCGCGGCGGGGCGGCGCGCGGCGAGGCCGTAGCGGTCCTTGCCGTCCTTTGTGAACAGACCGGGGCCGAAACCGAACGTGATCGTCAGGCCGCACGGGCCGAGACCGAGCACGTCGCCGGAATCGGGCGCGGCTTTGGCTTTGGTCGGGCTGTAGGCCGCGTTGTTGGCGGTCGTGTGGGCGGCGCTACCGGTTTGCGCGTCGACCTTCGTGCTGACCGGCGTATCGGCCCTGGTGTCGGTCAGCTCGGTTCTGGCCGCGGCGCCGGTCGGCAGCGGCGCGGCCGTGTGGCCTTGCGTCAAGCGCGCGGCGGCGTCGGTCCACGCACGCAGCAGCGCGATCACGTCGGCGCGGTTCGCGGTTGTCAGATCGAGCGCGGCGACATACGTGTGGCTCTGCTGCGGCGTGACAATGCCGCCTTGATGCAAACCGTAGAACGGCTCGACTGCCTGGGTCGGATCGGCGGCGTGTGCCGGCGTCTTGCCAAGCGCGGCCTGGGCGACGCCGGTCGCACCGAGGCTCGCGCCTGCTGCGACCGCCGCACTGCCGGCCTTCAGAAAACCGCGCCGTGAGGGCCGCGGGGGTTGATCGTTTGCCATGGTTACTTCGCCTTCAGTTGGCGGTGGGGGTGTGCCGCAAGCGCGTCTGGCTCGCCGGCCGGATTCGCGCCTGGCTGGTTTACTTCGCGAGGACCAGCGCGTTCACGTCGTCCTGCACGTAATAGAAACCGTCGCCTTCGGGCGTCAGGGCGAGACCGAACAGGTCGCCGTTGCCGGGGGGCGACTGGGCCTTGTCAGTGTCGATCCAGCGCGCGTAGAGCTGTTTGCCGCTGGCCGGGTCGATTTCGACGATCTGCCCGTTCAACGCGTTGGTGACGAGCAGGTGACCGTTCGGCGCGGTGACCATGGCAAGCGGGCGATGCAGCAGACCGTCGGCGGTCAGTTGGCGACCCACGCCGGCGCTGGTGTCGCGCGTCATCGGTTCGTCGATTTCGGTGATGCGGTTGCCGATTGCATCGGAGACGTACAGCAGTTTCTGATCGCCCGACAGCGCGAGGCCGGTCGGACCGACGAGGAACACGCCCTTGTCCGCCTGCGCGCCGAAGCCGCTGCCGATCACGGTTTCCTTCTTCACGACCGGCGCCTTGCCGGCCGGCACGTCGAGGTCCAGACGCAGGATGGTGGCCTGCTTGAACACCGGCGGATTGCCTTGCGCTCCGCCCACGCCGAAGCCGGCATTGCTGACGAACAGCGTCGCGCTCGTGCCGTTGTCGACGACCGCCATGTTGCCCCACGGATCGTTGATGTTCGGGCTGGTGATGGTCGATGCGACCTTGCCGTTCGGATCGATCACGATCAGGCAGCCGGCGCCCTTGGTGCCGGTGGTGCCGTCATTGCTCGGCGTGCTGCCAACGATCACGTAGCCCGATTTGAGCATCGTCATCGCGGTCGACAGACCGATGCCGCCCGGACATTCCTTGAGATCGCGCGGCACTGTTGCGAACACCGTCATCTGTTTGGTGTCCGGATGATAGTTGACGATCGTGCTGCCGGTGCCTTGCAGATTGGTCGAGTTATTGAAGTTCCCGACCAGCACGTCGCCTTGCTTGACGGTGCCTGCCGTGACCGGCGCGACCACGACCGCATACGGATTCTGGTCGCCGTTCTCCGGCACCGTGTTGATCAGCGTGGAGTGGTGCTTGATGGTTTCGAGGAACCCTTGCGGCTCGGCCTGGGCAACGCCGGCCGTCACGAATGCAGCGGCGCTGACGGTTGCGGCAATCAGGGCCCGCGCGGTGCGCGGCAAAAATTTGCGCGTGGGATGGTTCATGAGTGTGCCTCCGTGCCTGAGCACAAAGCGGTAGTTACGGTCATGATCGACAGCATGGCGTTCGATTTAATCGGGTTATGCGAATCTGCGTGGGTAGTCATGGCGAACGGCATCAGAACGTGATGTTGGTCCGCAGACCGACGACGAACGTATTGCGCAGCGGTTGCGTCGGCGCGCTCGGGTTCTGGCCGGCGCCGGCATTGAACGTGTATTGCGCATCGGCTTGCAATTGCCACCACGGGGTGACCTGGTACTGGTAGGTCGCTTCAAGCGTGGTTTCGCTGGTGCGTACGCCATAGGGTCCGCCGCTGAATACCTGGTTATCCTGATCGAGGCCGTTCGCGTGGTTGCCGACCTTGATATAGGTGAGCGCAATACCGGCGCTGTCGTTGTCGCGGCCGGCGAACGGCGCTTTCAGCACTATGCCGAGGTTGGCGGACAGACTCACCAGATTGCGGTCGCCCGGTGCGCCCATCACCCGCCCGAAAACGCTGAGGCTGCGCGGCTCGTCCGGATCGGGGCGCCAGATCATCTGGTCGGCTACCGCGTAGATGCTGTAGTCGCCATGATGGTTCTGCGCGACGCCGGTGCTCGCCGGGTTCGCAAGCGAAAGACCGGTGTTGTCGAAGCGCTGATCGGCGAAGCTGCCGTTGTTGTACCAGAGGCCGAGCTTGTAGGTGCCCGGCAGACCGCCGCCGCCCGTGCCGACCATTTCACCGTCGGCCGGTTGATTGATCGCGTACTGCAACTCGCCGATGTACAACGCGCCGTTATGCAGGTTGAAGTTGGTGCCGCTCTTGTTGTTCGGATTGTTGCCGAGCGGATCGCCGTCAAACACGCCGACGAGCGCTGTCAACGAAGGGGTGATCTGGCCGCGCACGCGCACGCCGAGATCGGCCAGCGGATAGGCGGGACCGCCGGAAGGCATGTCGTACGAGGGCAGCGCGGGCCAGCCGAACATCGTGTTGACGAACAGTGCCGCGTTCGAACTGGTGATGAACTCCTGATCGATACTCTGCTGACCGATCTTGATGTCGACACGCTTGTTCAGGAACGACTGCTGATACCACAATTCCCACAGGCGGGTAGCGTCATCGGCTTCGATACCGCTTGCCGTGTTCAGCGTACCCAGCTTGTTGGCGCTGAGGTTGGCGCCGTGGATCTGCAACGCGCTGACGTTGAACAGGCCGCCCGGCAAACCGAACGCCTTTTGCGTATCCATCTGCAAGGTCGCGGTCGTGAGGCCGTCGTAATC
The DNA here is from genome assembly GCF_059567945.1 of Paraburkholderia sp. BGA-UO-ETr-F12. NCBI lineage: Bacteria > Pseudomonadati > Pseudomonadota > Betaproteobacteria > Burkholderiales > Burkholderiaceae > Paraburkholderia > Paraburkholderia sp. BGA-UO-ETr-F12. Next base: position 41,233 of record NZ_JCAQOZ010000057.1, read on the forward strand.
CGCGCCGCGCGCAAGGCCGCCGCGCAGGTTGTCGAGCACTTCACTGGTTTCGGTGAGCGCGAACGTCACGCCATATTTGCCGAGCCAAGGGCGCAGGCCGCCGATGTCGCCGAGCAACGTCGCGCGATTCCACACGCCGGTCCATTGATTCGTTTGAGTCGCCTTGATGTTCAGGTCGGCTTCGGGCGCTTCCGGTGCGGCATCGGGATTGGCGTCGGCCATGGCTACGCCGGCGGTCAACGAGGCCCAGGCGAAAGCGGTGCAGAGCGCAAGGCGCCGCATCGAAGGCAAACGCGAACGGCGCGCGGTGCCGGCGTCGCGAAGCCAACGCGCCAGGCCGGCGCGTTCAGTTGATTGGGCGAACTTCATCGAAATCCTTATTTGTGTTGTATCGACTGATCTAACCATCGCGGCATTACGTTGCCGTAAAGCGTGCGAGTTGCCGCATCGGTTCGCGACGCCTCATGCAGCAGATGGCGAGATCGTACGCATGCGGAATAAGTGCGTCAACACAAATGAGAACGATTCGCATCAATATTACTGGTGTGTAATTTTGAGCTTTACGGACTGCTACTAAAGGCTGTTTGTGCGTAAGTCAAAGTGAATAAATATGTAATGTTTTGGTATGAATCTGGCCATGTCGAATCGCTGCCGGGCGGAGCGGGGGCGAAAAGCGGGCGTAACTCGAAAGCTCAATGTCAGGAGCCGGATATGAGCAGGCAGGCGGCGAGTCGTGGATTCGTGTTCCGTCGAGCGGGTAACAAAAGAAGCTATGATCATCTTCCGATGCCGCGCGATGGCGCGAAGCACTTCTCAAGCGCATACCAGGCGCACAATTTCCAAACCCTACCGGGACGACACCGATGTCACATACCGTGAATCTGGAAAATTACTTCACCCGCATAGGCTACCAGGGGCCTCGCGCGGCGACGTTGGAAGTGCTTCAGGAACTCCATAAGCTGCACCCCAGATCGATTCCTTTCGAGAATCTGAACCCGCTCACGCATCGCGCGGTGAAACTCGATCTCGAAACAATCGAACACAAGCTGATTACGCAAAAACGCGGCGGCTATTGCTTCGAGCAGAACGCATTGTTCGCGAATGTCCTGATGCAGTTGGGCTTCGACGTAACGCCTTTACTCGGCCGGGTTCTTTGGGGCCGCGAATCCGGCACGATTCCGCCGCGCACGCACATGGTCCTGCGGGTCGACATCGGGAACGAAGCGTGGATCGCCGACGTCGGTTTCGGCAGCGTGACGCTGACCGCTCCGCTGCGGCTCGTCGCCGGCAGCGCGCAGCCTACCGAGCTAGGCACGTTCCGTCTGGCCGATGCGGCGCGCGGTGCGCTCTATCTCGAAGTGCAGTCTCGCGATGAATCCTGGGCTCGCGTCTACCGTTTCGACCTGCACCCGGTCGAATGGATCGACTACGAGACATCGAACTGGTACACCTCGACCGCGCCGGAATCCGTGTTCCTGAACCACCTGATCGTTTGCCTCGTCCTGCCGGAATCGCGCCTGACCTTGCTCGACAACCAGTTGAACGAACGCGCGGCGGATGGCCAGATCATCAGCGAGCGGCAATTGAAGAGTGCGGACGAACTTGCGGCTTGCCTGCACGATTAATTCGGCCTGAACACGGGGGACATCGACATGGCGGACGTGTTCGGGCGCGTCAGTTCGGCTCCGGCTCTGGCCTGAGGCAGGGCATCGCGGGCATAACGAGCGCCCAGGCGGCGCTCCTTCGCCCATAACCACTCACAAGCGCCACGACCCAGCCATGATCACGCGCCTTATCCTCCAAACGTCGCTCTGGCTGGCATGCATGGGCGCGCTGCTGTTTGGCGCCGCGGGCACGTTCGCCTGGCCTGCGGGGTGGTGGTATCTGATCGAGACAGGCGGCCTGAGTCTGTGGGTCGGTTTGTGGCTGGCGCGCCACGACCCTGGTCTGCTTGCCGAGCGTCTCGCGCCGATCGTGCAGGCGCAACAAAGCCGCTGGGACCGAATTTTCATGGTGGCGGTGACGGTGGTCTGGAGCGCCTGGCTCGTCCTGATGGGACTCGACGCCGTACGTTATCGCTGGTCGGCGCCGTTTCCGGTTTGGCTGGTGAGTGTCGGCTCGCTGTGCATTCTCGTTTGCCTGCTCCTGTGCATGATCGTTTTCCGGGCCAATAGCTATGCCGCGCCGGTTGTGAAGATTCAGACAGGCCGCGGCCATAAAGTCATCGACACCGGCCCGTATGCCCATGTCCGTCATCCCATGTACTCGGCCGCGCTGTTGCTGTTCATCGGCACGCCGTTGCTGCTGGGTTCATGGTGGGGGCTTGCCTACGTGCCGGTGATGGTGATCGGTATCGGCTGGCGCGCGGTACGCGAGGAGCGCGTACTGGCAGAACAACTCGACGGTTATACCGGCTACGTCTCACGCGTGCGTTACCGCTTCGTACCGTTCATCTGGTAGGGCGCGCAGCGCGCCGATTCGAACTGCGCCAGCATTCAGACACCAACCTGTCTAGACAAAAGAAATCGAACTGGTGCATCCGGCTTCGCTCGGTGCGCCATGTTCGTGCGTTCGAAGCTCCCTTTAGAGCCTTGTCACACGGCATCTTATAGGGGCTTACCCGATGATCTGCGTGATTTCAAACAAATCCTCTTGCGATGGCTTTTTGACTCATGCAGACTTGTCTATACAAATTAAGGCGCAGTTAAAAAGTCCAGTTCGGCGGTTTCCCCAATCCAAGGAGTTTCGACGTGAAAGTGAAGCGCACGACGTTAGCAAAAGCATTGATGGGTGCCATTCTCGGCGCCGCGACGATTTTCGCGGCACCCGTGCAGGCCAAAGACTGGAAGACGGTGACGATCGCCCTCGAAGGCGGTTACGCACCATGGAACCTGACGTTGCCGGGTGGCAAGCTGGGCGGCTTCGAACCCGAACTGGTCGCCAATCTGTGCGAGCGCATCAAGCTGCAGTGCAACCTCGTGGCGCAAGACTGGGACGGCATGATTCCCGGTCTGCAGGCGGGCAAATTCGACGTATTGATGGACGCGATTTCGATCACGCCGGAACGTGAAAAGATCATCGCGTTCTCGAGGCCTTACGCCGCTACGCCGGCCACGTTCGCCGTGACCGACGCGAAGGTGTTGCCCAAGGCGGCGCCTGGCGCGCCGGTCGTCAAGCTGTCGGGCGATCCGAAGACCGATCAGCCCACCGTCGACGCTTTGCGCAAGCAGCTGAAGGGCAAGACCATCGGCATTCAGTCGGGCACGGTCTACACCAAATTCATCAACGACGGCTTCAAGGACGTGTCCACGATCCGTGTCTACAAGACCTCGCCTGAGCGCGACCTCGATCTGGCCAATGGCCGTATCGACGCCTCGTTCGACGACGTGACCTACTACGCCGCCAACATGGACAAGAAGGACAACGCGTCGATCATCATGGCCGGCCCGAAGATCGGCGGCCCGATCTGGGGTCCGGGTGAAGGCCTCGCGTTCCGCAAGCAGGATGCCGACCTGAAAGCGAAGTTCGACACCGCGATTAGCGCCGCGCTCGCAGACGGCACCGTCAAGAAACTATCCACCAAGTGGTTCAAGACCGACGTCACGCCTTGATTCGCTGCCTGATCTGCTTGAGGGTTTGGAAGTAACGGCCTGCGCGGTGTGAAGAAAACCGGGCAGGCCCACGGGTTCGATCCGTCGCAATGGATGAGGGGTAGGGAATGGCTCTGATAGGGATGCTCGGCTTCGGGCCGGAGGGCTGGGGCGGCGTGTTGCTGCTCGCGGCATTGATGACGGTCGCGCTCACGCTGGCAGCGCTCGCGGTCGGCGCGGTGTTCGGCGCGCTGGTCGCGGCAGCCAAGCTGTCGCGGTTTCGCACGCTGCGCGTGATTGGCGATACGTACACCACGGTGTTTCGTGGCGTCCCTGAATTGCTCGTCATCTATCTGTTCTATTTCGGCGGCTCGACGCTCGTCACCACGGTGGGTCAATGGTTCGGCGCGGACGGCTTTGTCGGGGTGCCGCCGTTCGTGGTCGGCGCGCTCGCTGTCGGCATGATTTCCGGCGCGTATCAGGCCGAGGTGTACCGCTCGGCGGTGCTCGCGGTATCGCGCGGCGAGCTCGAAGCAGCGCGTTCGATCGGCATGCCCACCATGACCATGGCGCGCCGCATTCTGATTCCGCAAGTGCTGCGTTTCGCGTTGCCGGGCATCGGCAATGTCTGGCAATTGAGCCTGAAAGACTCGGCGCTGATTTCCGTCACGGGGCTCGCCGAACTGCTGCGCGTGAGCCAGGTGGCGGCGGGTTCGACACACCAGTACTTCACGTTCTTCGTGGTGGGCGGCGCGTTGTATCTGCTGATGACCAGCATCTCGAACCGGATCTTCAACCGCGCGGAAGCGCGCGTGGGCCGATCCTTCAAGCGCAACTTCGCGCGCAACTGACGAGGACCGGACATCATGCACTTCGACTTCGATTTCCTGCTCGATACGCTGCGGCAACTGATCGCGGCCGTGCCGACCACGCTCGGGCTATTCTTCTGCTCGCTGATTCTGGGTGGCTTGCTTTCGCTCGTGATCGTCACGATGCGCGTGTCGCCGCACTGGCTGCCGAACCGCTTCGCGCGTGCTTATATTCTTGTGTTCCGCGGCTCGCCGCTGCTGATCCAGATGTTCCTGGTGTACTACGGCATGGGCCAGTTCGGCGTGATTCGCGAGAGCTTTCTGTGGCCGGTGTTACGCGAGCCGTACATGTGCGCGGTTTTGTCGTTGGCGCTGTGCACCGCTGGATATACCGCCGAGATTATTCGCGGTGGTTTGATGGCCGTGCCGGTCGGCCAGATCGAAGCGGGTTATTCGATCGGCTTGTCGGGTTTCGCGCTGCTGCGCCGTGTGATCGGTCCGATTGCGTTGCGTCAGTGTCTGCCCGCGTACTCCACCGAGGCCGTGCTGCTCGTCAAATCCACCGCGCTCGCAAGTCTCGTCACCGTGTGGGAAGTGACCGGTGTCGCGCAGCAGATCATTCAGCAAACATACCGCACGACGGAAGTATTCATCTGCGCCGCGTTGATCTATCTGTTCCTGAATTTCGTCATTGTGCGGTTGCTCGGTTTGCTCGAGACGCGCCTGTCGCGCCATCTGCGTGCGGCGCCCGCGCAAAGCGCGCCGAACCGGCCCGTTTCGACCACGACCGAAGCACGCCGCGCTACGCCCTGAACGATCGCACTTCTTGCAGAATCTGGAGAACCCTATGAACGCTACGGCACCTGTTGCACTGTCGGTCAAGAACATCCATAAGTCGTTCGGCGACCACCATGTGCTCAAAGGCATTTCGCTGGACGCCCATCAAGGCGACGTGATTTCGATTCTCGGCGCGAGCGGTTCCGGCAAGAGCACCTTCCTGCGCTGCCTGAATCTGCTCGAAACGCCGGATGACGGCTCGGTCGCGCTCGGCGGCGAAGAGCTGAAAATGAAGCGGCGCGGCGACGGCAAGCTGCAGCCGAGCGACCGCCGTCAGGTGGACCGGGTGCGCTCGCAACTCGGCATGGTGTTTCAGAACTTCAATCTGTGGTCGCATATGACCGTGCTGGAGAACCTGATCGAAGGGCCGATGCGCGTACAGAAGCGCAGCCGCGCCGAATCGGTTGAGGAGGCGGAAGCGTTGCTCGCGAAAGTCGGCCTTGCGGAAAAGCGCGGCCACTATCCGGCGCATCTGTCCGGCGGTCAGCAGCAACGGGTGGCGATTGCGCGTGCTTTGGCGATGCATCCGAAGGTGATGCTGTTCGATGAACCGACCTCGGCGCTCGACCCCGAACTGGTCGGTGAAGTACTGCGCGTGATGCGCTCGCTCGCCGAAGAAGGCCGCACCATGCTGGTCGTCACGCACGAGATGGGCTTCGCGCGGCACGTGTCGAATCGCGTGATGTTCCTGCATCAAGGTCAGGTCGAAGCCGATGGTACGCCGGACGAAGTGTTCGTCGAGTGCAAGTCGGAGCGGTTCCGCCAGTTCGTGTCGAGTCACCAGGATCGCACGACTAACTGATTCATCGGCATTCGCGGGTTATCCCGTCGTCATTTCACTTCACTTCACTGCACCGGGCACTACCATGGCCGTGATCCGTTCCGATCGTCCTCTCGACTGGGTTCAGGTGGCGGCGATCGCCGCCGGCGAACCGCTCGAACTTTCCGCTGAAGCCCGTTCGCGTATCGCGGCGGCGCGCGTGCTTGTTGAACAGATCGTCGAGCGCGGGATTCGCGCGTATGGCGTGAATACCGGCGTCGGCGCGTTGTGCGATGTGATCGTGTCGCCGTCCGAACAACGCACGCTGTCGCGCAACATTCTGATGAGCCACGCGGTAGGCGTGGGCGCGCCACTCGGTGTCGCAGAAACGCGCGCGATCATGGCGGCCGCCGTCAACAACTTTGCGCATGGGCATTCGGGGATTCGCCTCGAAGTTGCGGATCGACTGGTCGCATTGCTCAATGCCGATTGCCTGCCGGAAGTGCCGGCGTTCGGCTCGGTCGGTTATCTGAGCCATATGGCGCACATCGCGCTGGTGTGCATTGGCGAGGGCCATGTGCGCTATCGCGGCGAACGCCTCAAAGGGCGTGATGCGTTGCAACTGCTCGGCCTCGAACCGCTGGTGCTCGACGCGAAGGAGGGGCTATGCCTCGTCAACGGCACGCCGTGCGTGACGGGCCTCGCCGCGTTGGCGCTGGCGCGTGCCGCGCGCCTGCTCGACTGGACCGATGTGGTCGCCGCGATGAGCTTCGAGAACCTGCGTGGCCAGATCGCGGCTTTCGATGAAGACTCGTTGGCGTTGCGCATTTCGCCGGGCCTGAACCTGGTTGGAGAGCGGATGCGCACCGCGCTGGCGGACAGCGGCATTCTCGCCGCGGTGATCGGCCAGCGCACGCAAGACCCGTTGAGCATGCGGACCATTCCGCATGTGCATGGCGCCGCGCGCGACGTGCTCGCCGCGACCGCCGACGTGGTCAATCGCGAACTCGCATCGATTACCGATAACCCGATCGTCGCCGGCACGCCGGAAGCGCCACGCGTCTATTCGCAGGCGCACGCGGTAGGGGCGTCGATCGCACTGGCGATGGACAGCCTTGCCACCGCGATCGCGCAAGTCGCGGCGATGGCCGAGCGGCGCCTCGATCGCCTCGTCAATCCGCTCGTGAGCGGCTTGCCGGCGTTTCTTGCGGAGCCGGGCGGCACCTGTTCCGGCTTCATGATCGCGCAGTACACGGCGGCTTCGCTGGTGGCGCAGAACCGGCGCCTCGCGATGCCGGCGAGTCTCGACGGTGGTATCACGTCCGGTTTGCAGGAGGACCACCTGTGCCATGCCACGCCTGCCGCGCTCAAGGCGCTGGAGATTCTCGACAATGCCGGACGCATTGTCGCTATCGAGTTGCTGGCGGCGGCACAAGCTTACGATCTGCAGAGCGTCGACGCATCGCGCGCGCCGCACACGGACGCGCTCTGGCATCGCGTGCGCGGCGTCGTACCGACTTACCGCGACGACCGGCCGCTCGCGGACGACATGGCGATTGCGTTTCGCATGATCGCCGACGGAATGCCACCGTCGCTGCCAAACCCGGGTAACATTCGCCCCGGGTCGGGTGCTTTGAGCGGCGGCGCGAGTCTTGCTGCGTTGGCGAGCGTGACGAGTGTGGCCGCCGCGAACAGGCTCGGCGCCGATCCGGCGGCCAATGACGGCAACGCGGCCGCCTATGCAGGTTGAAGGGCCGCTTGCCGGGCCCGGGTCGTTGGGCCTGCGATTGACAGACCCGACTGGCAGACCTGATTGACGGATTGCATGAACGGATTGCATGAACGGATTGCATGAACGGATTGCATGAACGGATTGCATGAACGGATTGCATGAACGGATTGCATGAACGGATTGCATGAACGGATTGCATGAACGGAGACAAAGCCGGTGAGCGGGCTACCCGCCGGTGAGCCGGCCAAAAATGTGTACCACCCGCGTACCACCCACGAGGTCGACGTGAACACTATTACAAACACACACCCGCAAGCCGCAGAGACGCAGGACCCGCCTGGCCGCACCCAGGAGATACCCGCGAGAGCGATGCCCGCCTACGAGCAGATCAAACGCTATGTACTCAGGCGCATTAGCGAAGGGGACTGGAAGCCGGGCGGCTTGATCCCATCCGAAACGGAACTGGTCAAGGAATTCGGTGTCGCGCGCATGACCGTGTCGCGCGCTTTGCGCGAGCTCACCACCGAACGGGTGCTGACGCGCGTGCAAGGTTCCGGCACGTTCGTCGCGCCGCAGCGTTACGAATCGACGGTACTGGAAATCCGCAATATTGCCGACGAAATCGCCGCGCGCGGTCATCGTCATTCAGCGCGCGTGCTGATGCTCGAACCCAGCGACGATCCACACGCGCTCGAAGCGCTCGGCCTCGCCAGCGGCCCTGCGTTTCACTCGTGCATCGTGCATAGCGAGGAGGGCGAACCGATTCAGTACGAAGATCGCTACGTCAATCCGAAGGTGTTTCCCGACTACCTGCGACAGGACTTCACCGTCGAGACGCCGAATCATTACATGGTGCGGCTCGCGCCGATCCAGCGCGCGGAGTTTCGCATCTATGCGCAGAAGCCCGACGCGTATGTGCGGCGACATCTGATGATGGATATCGGCGAGCCTTGCTTGCAGCTATGGCGCCGCACCTGGGTCGGCGAGGATGTGGCGACGTCGGTGCAGTTGTGGCATCCGGCATCGCGTTTTCATCTGGCGGGCAACGTATAAGCAGCCAGCAGGCAATCTTCAGGCGGCGTCCTCGCGAGGCGGGCGAGGGCCACAGGGCGAGGGCGACGGTGCGCGGCGTGGGCGCCGCTAGCCCTGGCGCTGCGACAGGTCCGGCGTAAACCGGCAACCCAGCCGGTAGCGCGAACCCGGATGCACGAAGCGTGCGAACGTGACCGCAACGCCGCTCGTCCAGGTGCGGCGCATCAGCGTCAGGCACGGTTCGTCGGCGTGAATTTCCAGCAATTCGGCCTCGGTGCGCGTCGGCAGGCCCGCGTCGACGACATGCTCGACGTCGTGCGCCGGCACCGTCAGGAACAGATACTCGGACGGCCTCGTCGTGGCAAAGTCCTGCTTCAGGAAGTCGGGCGCGGTTACCGGATTGACGTAACGGTCTTCGAGCTGCACCGGCAAGCCGTTCTCGCGATGCACGCAAATCACATGAAACACGGACGCTCCGGGTGCCAGCCCCAGCGCGTTCGACACGGTCACCGGCGCGGTTTCGCGTTGCGCGAGAACCGTGTCGTAGCTGTACTCGTGACCCCGCGAGCGGATTTCGTCGCCGATATGGGCGATCATCAGCAGCGTGGATTGCGGCTTGGTTTGCGCGACGAAGGTGCCGACGCCGGACACGCGGGTGACGAGACCTTCATCGGCGAGTTCGCGCAGCGCGCGATTCGCCGTCATGCGCGACACGCCGAGTGTCGTGACCAGCTCCTGCTCGGACGGCAGCCGTTCGCCCGCTTGCCGGCCGCCCGATTCGATGATCTGGCGGATATGGTTCTTGACCTGTTCGTAGCGGGCGGCGGGCGGCTCAATCGCCGCGTGCGTGGTTTTCATTGCGCTTCCACGTCATCAGGGCCGCGCGTCCAGAACGCATTACGGTCGAAATAGTTTTGCAGGAACTGCCGCAAACGCGGCTGCCCCGCATCGTGAAAGACTTCGCGCGGCTTGCCTTGCACGGCGATACGTCCCTGGTCGATGAACATGACCTTATCGGCCACCTGCGCGGCAAACCCCATTTCGTGCGTGACCACGGCCATCGTCATGCCGTCGCGCGCAAGCTGCTTCATCACCTGCAACACTTCGCCGACCAGCTCGGGATCGAGCGCCGAGGTCGGTTCGTCGAACAGCATGATGTGCGGCTCCATCGCCAGCGCGCGTGCAATCGCAACGCGTTGCTGCTGGCCGCCCGAGAGTTTCGCGGGATAGGCGTCGCCCTTATGCGCGAGGCCGACGGTTTCCAGCATCGCATTGGCGCGGCGGCGCGCTTCGTCATGCGACAGATGGCGCACGCGCAGCAAGGCTTCCATCACATTGCCGAGCGCTGTCATGTGCGGCCACAGATTGAATTGCTGAAACACCATGCCGACGTTGCGCCGCACGCGATTGATCTCGTTCTGCGACGCTCGCACGCGTTTTCCATTGCGCTCGCTATAGCCCAGTAGCTCGCCTTCAATGCGCACGTCGCCCTGATCGTAGGTTTCGAGCGCGGCCAGGCAACGCAGCAGTGTGCTTTTACCCGAACCGGACGGCCCGATGATGCAGACCACTTCGGAACGGGCGATCTCGAGGTCGACGCCGCGTAGCACCTCGACTTCGCCGAAGCGTTTTTTCAGGTCGCGCACTTCGATGAGCGGCGCGCCTGGCGGCGTATCGAAGGCGGCGTTAGACGCGGAGGAGGGCATGTCGGCGATGGCGTTCATAGGGAGGTCCGGATTGCGTTCATGCCATGAAGCGCGCGATGCGGGTTTCTGCCCACATACCCACGCGCGAGGTCAATTCAACCAGCGCGAGATAGCACACGCATAGCACCAGCAGCGTCTCGACGAAAGCGAAGGTGGCCGAGCCGATGCCGGTCAGCACGAAGGTGAGTTCGGGGACGGTGACGATCGACAGCACGGCGGTTTCCTTGCTCAGCACAATGATCAGGTTGGTGAGCGCGGGCACGATCAGCACCAGCATTTGCGGCACCTGAATACGCAGGACGGCTTGCCAGCGAGTGAGCCCGAGACAGGAGGCTGCTTCGAGATGGCCCGGTGGCACCGATTGAAAGCCGGAGCGAAACGCCTCGGCGAAATACGCGCTGCCGTAGAGACCCAGGCCGAGTACGCCGGCTGTCATCGGTTCGAGCGTGAGGCCGAAGGAAGGGCCGCCGTAGTACAGCAAAAACAGTTGCACCAGGAATGGCGTGCCGCGGAATAGCTCGATATAGAAGCGCAACAGGGCGCGCACCCAGCGTCCGCAAAAGAGTTGCAGCACGGCGATCAGAAAGCCGATCAGGATGCCGATCGCCACGCCGGCAGCCCAGGTGCCGAGCGTGGTGGCGAGGCCGGCGGCAATCGGCTGCAGATTGTGCGTGATGACGGTGGGGTCGAGCGTTTGCATGACTTATCCGATCTCGGGCTCAGGGGCGTTCAGGCATGCTGCAAACGGTATTCGGCGGCGTGCGCAACGAGAGCGAGGCTGCCGCAGATCACGAAGTAAATCAGCCCGGCGGCGACGTAGGCTTCGAGCGGCCGATAGGTGCTGGCCGCAATGTTCTGCGCGGTGCGCGTCAGTTCGGCCACGCCGACCACCGAGATCAGCGACGAAGCCTTGATCAGCAGCACCATTTCATTGACAAGCGAGGGCAGCGTCAGGCGAAACGCCTGCGGTACGAGAATGCGCCGCAGCATATCGAACGGTGAAAGACCGAGCATGCGCGCGGCCTCAAGATGACCCGGCGGAATACTCAGAAAACCGCCGCGCAGAATTTCGGCGATATATGAAGCGGAGCATAACGACACGGCGCTGATCGCCGCGACGATGGGCGAGACATTGATCCCGGCGAACGGCAGCAGGTAGTACACCAGCAGCAGTTGCACCAGCATCGGCACGCCGCGGAAGAAAAACACATAAGCGCCGCCGAACATGCGCGCGGCGCGCCTCGCCGAGAGGCGCGCGGCACATACGCCGATCGCGACGAAAAAGCCGATCAGCAGACCTGTCAGCGAAATGCCGATGGTGGCGAGTGCCGCATGCAATAGCAGCGGCAAACCCTGGAGGAAGACGGTCGTGCTGAACATAAGCGGTCCCTCCAAACATCAAACCGTCAATAGTTCGGCGCCGGCATCGTGGTCGGCGCGTCCATCGCGACACCGAACCACTTCTTCTGCAGGGCCGCGAGGCGTCCGTCGTTGTGCATCTTCACGAGCGCCGCGTTGAAGGCGTCGGCGAGCGGCTTGCTATCCGCGTCTTTACGCAGGCAATAGGCGAAGTACACTTTCGCGCCGAACGGCGGCTGTACCACGGCGAAGGTCTCGGGACGCTGTTTGGCGACATACGCGATATTGGTCATCGAGTTCGCGACCGCCGCGATGCGGCCGGCGGCGAGGTCGGCGTAGGCCTGATTGTTGTCGACGTATTCGCGGATTTCAGGCGGCTTCGGCAAGGTGGCGACGTAGGCCTTCAACTGGTCGAGCTGGGCCGAGCCTTTGCCCGCGCCGACAGTCTTGCCGGCAATATCCGACGACTGCTTGAGCGCGCTGTCGTTGGCGCGCTTGAGCAGCGCGTCGGTGGCGTCCGCGATCGGCAGCGTGTACGTGTAGCGTTCCATGCGCGCCTTGGTGACCGTCAGCGGCCCGCCCACCATGTCGAACTTGCCGGCTTCGAGACCCGGCAGCACGCTCGGCCAAGGCAAATCGATGAAGCGTACCTTTACGCCCAGTTCCTTGCCCACTTCGGCGAACAGATCCTTGTTGAAACCCGCCTGCTGGCCGTTTTCGAGGAAGTCGAAAGGCGCGAACTGCATTTCGGTGCCGACCACCAGCTCGCCGGCTTTTTTCACTTTGGCGAGTTGATCGTCTGCGTGGGCGGTGATGCTTGCCGCGCACAACGCCAGCATGACCAAACGACACTTCCATCCTGCAAGGATGCTCATGGGATTCTCCGGTTGGCAAAATCGCGTCGCGCGAAAGCGGTTCGTCAGCAGACTCTGCGCGAATCATTCGAGGCAGTATATACCGCAGTTTTGGCGCGAAATAAATAAACGCGCGAGTAGAGAAAAGCCCTTATGTGAAGCTGCGCGAAGCAACTTGCGGGTGCGCTTTTGGCGGTATATACAACGAAGAAGCAACGAAGAAGCAACGAGCCGGCAACGCACACACAACGAACAGGCACGCGGACGCGCGAAGCGCGCCTGCGTGTCGCGAGGTGTCGCGAGTGGCGCGATTCGCAAGCCGACTCACACGTCTCTTTTATCAGTTGAATCGACCGGCCTTCCAGGGAGCAGCGCAATGCCCGTGACCCGTATTCCGATCATCGATCTTGCCGGCGTGCGCGCGGGCGACCCGCAGGCCTTGACCCGCGTGGCGCATGAAATCCGCGAAGCGTGCACCACGATCGGCTTCTTCTATATCGTCAATCACGGCGTGCCGCAAACGGCAATCGATGCAGCCGCCCAGGCGGCACGTACGTTCTTTGCGTTTCCTGTCGAGACGAAGCGGCGCGTGGCGGTCAATCAACGGCATCGAGGTTTCAACGCGCTCGGCGACGCTACCATGTATCAGGCGAAGCGCCCCGACTACAAGGAGTTCTTCAGCATCGGCCTCGAATTGCCGGAGGACGATCCCGATGTGCGCGCGGGTCAGGCTTTGCGGGGGCCGAACAACTGGCCGGATTTCATGCCTGAGTTGCAACCCGCGCTTTATGGTTATTACGAAGCGGTGGCCGCGTGCGGCGCCGATCTGCTGCGGGCGGTGGCGGTGAGCCTCGGCGTCGACGAGCATTTCTTCACGCCGCGCTATACGAAGCGGATGCAGCGCACGCAGATGGTCTACTATCCGCCGCAGCCGCCCCAATCGGACGCGGATCAGTTCGGCGTCGCACCGCATACCGACTACGGCTGCATTACCCTGCTGTGGCAGGACCAGGTAGGGGGCTTGCAGGTGCGCGAGATCGCCAACGACACGTGGGTCGACGCGCCGCCGATCGCGGGCAGCTTCGTGGTGAATGTTGGCGATCTGCTGGCGCGCTGGACCAACGATCGCTTCCGCTCCACCTTGCATCGTGTGATCAATGCATCGGGGCGCGAGCGCTATTCGATCGCGACGTTTTATGATCCTACTTACGGTGCGACGGTCGATCCGCGTGAACTCGGCACGAGCGACGCCGACCTCAAGTATCAGCCGGTCGCCGCGGGCGATTACATTCTCGGGCGGATCAACGATTCGATGGGTTATCGGAAGAAAGCGGCCGCTCAAGGAACGCAAGGAACGCAAGGAACCACTGCATGACAGATACGAGTTTGGCAAACGGCGCAGCGGGCAGCGCAACCCATAGCGTCGCACCGCTTTCGGCGACGCTCGACGCGCTACGTGCCGCGCTCGGCGCCGACGCGGTGCGCACCGGCGAGCAGATCGGCGAACATGCACTGACCGACTGGACACGTCACGATCCAACGCGTCCCGCCGCGCTGCTTTTGCCTCGCAGCACGGAAGAAGTCTCGCGTGCGCTGGCAATCTGTCATGCTGCACATCAACCCGTGGTGCCGCAGGGCGGCATGACCGGCCTCGCGGGCGGCGCGATTGCCCGCGCGACCGATATTGCGTTGTCGCTCGAGCGGCTCACCGGGGTCGAAGAAATCGATGCCGCCTCGGCCACGCTCACCGTGCGCGCCGGCACGACCTTGCAAACCGCACAGGAAGCCGCCGCCGAAGCCGGCTTTGAACTTGCCCTCGATCTGGGCGCACGCGGCTCGTGCCAGATCGGCGGCAACCTCGCGACCAACGCGGGCGGCAATCGCGTGATCCAGTCAGGCACCGCGCGCGACCAGGTGCTCGGCCTCGAAGTGGTGCTCGCCAACGGCGACGTGCTGACGTCGCTCGGCAAGATGGTCAAGAACAATACCGGCTACGACCTGAAACACTGGTTCATCGGTTCGGAAGGCACGCTCGGCGTGATTACGCGCGCGGTGCTGCGGCTTCATCCGCCGCGCGCGGCGCGTCACACGGCGCTCGTCGCACTCGACGGTTACGACGCGGCCGTCAGCCTGCTGCGCCGACTGTCGACGCGTTTTGGCAACGACATTGGCGCGTTCGAGATCATGTGGCCGGATTTTTACGATTTCGGCGTGAAACTGACGGGCACGCGTTCGCCGTTCGCCGACCCGCACCCGCTTTACGCACTGATCGAACACGCGAGCTTCGACGCGGGCGACGACGGCGAACGCTTCTCCGCCGCGCTCACTGAAGCGCTCGACGCCGAAGCGATCCGCGACGCGGTAATTGCCCAATCGGTGGCCGACGTGCGCGCGTTATGGGCAATTCGCGAATGCACCGCCGAGTTTCCGGTGCGGCTCGATGCGATCAACTTCGACGTGAGCTTGCCGATCGGCGAGATCGGCGCTTTCGTCGACCGGTGCCGCGCGGCGCTCGATCAACGCTGGCCGGGCAACGCGTCGTATTTCTTCGGCCATATCGGCGATTCGAATCTGCATGTCACCGTGGACGGCCATTCGATCCCCGGTGTCGATCACCGTACGATGTATGCCTTCGTCTATGAGATGCTGGGGCCGCTGCACGGCTCGGTGTCGGCGGAACACGGGATCGGCTTGCTCAAGCGCGAGTTCTTGCCGATCTCGCGCTCGCCGGCTGAATTGGCCGCAATGGCCGCGATCAAACACGCTTTGGACCCGCATGGGATTCTGAATCCCGGCAAGCTGTTCTGAGTTACGGCGTACCGCGCGATTTAGCGCGGTGCGGCTTCGGCGTGCGTCAGCAGTTCGTTGGCGTAGCGGCGGTACAGCCATGAAAGCGAGGCTGCGGCGAACACGACGAAAACAGCATTGAGCAGCGCCTGAATAATCGCGAAGACGGCGAGGCCCTGGGTCTGGTGCGCGGCCATCATCTTCGGGCCGACCAGCATGAATATCAGGGCGGTGACCACAAAGAGCGGCACATAAGTCACGAAGCCCACGCCGATGATGCTCCATACGTGTCCACGGCTGTCCCGCCACGCTGCCCGCAGCGCAACCCGGCTGCCGAGCGCGATGGACGGATAAAGCAGGCTCAGACGGATAAGCACGAACAGATAGATGAGCAGCAGCGGCACATAGATCAGGAACCCCATCTTCAGCGCGCGCATGGCGAAAAAGGTGAATCCTGTAATCGCCAGCGCGATCAGCATGATGGCGAGCCATACCAGCGCATAGCGCAAGAGCGGCTTGCCGTTGAGCGGCACGAGCGGCTGCGTGCCTTCGCCAAGCAGCACGAAACGATGGACCTTGATGGTCAGCGTGCCGGATACCGCCAGTTGCAGAAAGAACCAGACCAGCGAGAGCAGGCCGTGGCCCGCACGCGTCGTCGCATCCATCGTGTCAGTGACGGCGGGGCGTTCTTCTGTCAGTAGCGAGGTGCAAGCCAAGACGATGCAGACGCCGAGGAACAACCAGGGCATCTGTGTGACGGCTTGCCACGAACTGATCCAGCCTTTTTTGACGCAAGCCCCGAAGGTCAACTGTTCCATGGTTTTCTTTGAAATGTTCTGAAGTGTGAAGGCTACAGCCCGGCTTCCATCGACCGTGAGGGGCTGCTTATGTCCGGCCATGCAAAGTAGACGGGCGGGCCGGACACGTTTGCCGGCCAGCCCGAGGCCGCTGCGTCAATGCGTTGCGACAGAATCCAGGCCGGTCGACGTTACCACGGGCTGTACAGCGGGCGAGGCGAGGTAGTCGAGCAACGCCTTTGCTTCCTGCGGATGTTCGGCGCCCACCGGGATGCCGGCGGCATAGCGCGTAACCGATTGCACCGACTCCGGAATCTTTCCGACGAAGCTGGCGCCCGGCACCGGCAGCAACTCGCTGACCTGCTGGAATCCCAGTTCGTAATCGCCGTTGGCAACCACCGATGCGACCGGAATCTTCGGAATCATCTTCGCCTTGTTCTTCACCTGAGCTTCGATGCCAAGCTTGCTGAAGAGCTCGCGCTCGATATAGACACCGCTCGCGCTGTCCGAGTAGGCGATCGATCTGGCATGGAGCAAGGTCTCCTTTAGCGCATCGACCGAGCTGATATCCGGTTTCGGCGCGCCGTTGCGCACCACCATGCCAATGCGGGAATCGGCAAGCTCGACGCGCGATCCGGGAATCACCTTGCCTTGCTTGATCAGATCGTCGAGCGCGTAGCCGACCATGATGACCACGTCCGCGTGTTCACCCCGCTCGAGCCGGTTCGGAATGGCTTCCGGCGATTTACCCATCGACGGCCCGAGGATCGTGTCGAGCGTGTTGCCGGTTGCGGCCGTGAACTTGGGGCCGAGCAGTTTATAGGCGGCGGTGAAGCCGCCCGAGGTCATCACGTGGAGCTCGGCGGCCTGTACGTTTGCTGTCGCAACGGTGCTGGCCAGCAGTCCTGCGGCCAACGTAGTCAGAAAAAAGGTTTTCATCCGGATAAGCGTGGCAGTTTGATGTGGATAAGCGCGTGACGGACTCACCGCGCCAGGTGCGCTGGCCGCAATCGCGGCGACCCGCCCCTTATACATACCATACCTGAACAGCAGCCCGAACGGCGCGCGGCTTGCGACCCGGGTACGCTGCCGCCGGACTCCCCGATCCTGTAGCGGCGCCGCGTTCCGGCCTTCGTCAATGCGCGTTCAGATACCGTGCAATCACCGGATACACGTCCACGGCCGCGTTCTTGCCGAAGATACAGTCGATATGCCCGTAGCCGGGAATCAGATGGCGCTCATATGGCTGCTCGGGGAAGTGCCTGACCAGCAGGTCGAACGTGAGCTCGGTACTCTGCGGCAGATAGGTTTCATTCTTTTCGCCGTGGATGAAGCCGATCGGCAGACGCATGCCCTCCAGACCTTTCATGCCGCCCGTCCCGGTGAGGTAAACGTCTTTGCCGGCCGCATCGACAACCTTGCCCGCTCGCACCATGGCGGCCAGATGCCTGAATACCTCGATGTCGTGCACGCCGAACAATTCCTGCAGGTTCGAGTGAAGCGTCTCGCTCAATTTTTCATGCTCATAGAGCAGGCCGTAAAGGAAGGTGGCCCGGTGGCAGATCGCGCTGCCGCAGCCCTGCTTGTGATTGAGCGGGTAAAGCCGCAACGCTTCATCGAGCAGATTTTGAGGCCATGTCCCGCGTTCCGTGAAGGCCGTCAGGTCGTGCACGCCGAGATGCGCCATGATGTCCGGGATATGCAACCCGCACTTGATCTTTTCCAAGGTGCCCGGCACCGGATGCGCCGAGACCTGAGAGATGACCGCCGAGCGCACGCCCGCGAGGCCACTTAGCAGCGACATGGTCAACGCCATGCCGCCCATGCAGTGGCCCAGCACCTGAATCTCCGGCAGGCCGGTCAACGCGCGCACTTTGGCGACCGCGGCCGGAATGTCCTCGCGAGCGACCTTGTCGACATTGGTCGGCGCGAGCACGCTCGGCATTTCGATGCTGACGCGCAGATCGACGAGCCACACATCGTAGCCCGCCGCGCAGAGATATTCGACCAGATTGGTGCCTGTCAGATCGGTGGAAAAGATCCGGCTCGACACGCCCGAACCGTGAATCAGCAGCACGGGACGCAGAGGAGCATTGGCCGGCCCGGCGTAGCGCGTGAGCCGCAGTGTGGTGCCGTCGGGCGTGTCGAAAAAGACCACTTGCGGCACGGGTGCGCGCAGCGCGCGCTTCAGGCGCGGCGACGCTTGCGGATCATAAAACTGCAAGGGCGCGGCCACGCCGCCATATTCGGTGAACAGCACGCCCGCGAAAAACTTGCCGAACTTCAGGGTCCATTCAAGCCGCGTTTCCAGATCGGGTGCGTTGGTGACTTCGAGCGTGCGTTGCTGCTTGAGGAAATTCTCGGGTGTGATGATCAGCGTTGCCGTACCGATCGGCGGTGCGTCCGCTTGCGCCGACTCGCGGATTTCCGCGTAGAGCGTGTTGGTTTGTTCCCACAGATTGATCGGCGAGGTCCGGGTGATGATCTTCTGTCCGCTCAGGTAGTACGTCTTGCCTTCAGTGGCGTTGAGCGTCATGTGGTAATTCATGTTGCGCTCGTCTACATCCGATTGATTGACCACGAACAGGTTGAAGGTGCCGTCGGCGATCGTCGTGGGTTGCGCGCTGAGCGCGGGGCAAGTCAGCGTGCCGGTGGTGTGGGCGAGATGCTGTGGATTGCTCAGCATATCGGCCAGATTGTCCGATTCGACCGTCAGCGTGAATTCGATCGGACTGGCGGTGGCATCGCCCACGACAGTCGGCGTGTAGGTGCCGATCATCGTTTCGGTGAAGCGCAGGCCAATCTGCTGAGGCGCCGGGGCGGGGGCCGCACCCTTGGCCTCGTAGTCGATGTTCCAGCCTCGCGCACGGGCGAGCAGCGCGCAATTGCGTTCCGCCAGCGCTGAAATCGTCAGCAGCGGATTGACGCCGAGCGACATCGGCATCACAGCGCCATCCATTACATACAGGCCATCGTGCACCGCATTGCCTGCGGTGCCGCTGAAAACCCGGCCCTGGTGGTCGACGACACCGCGCGTTGCGTCCTCACCCATCCCGCAGCCGCCGAGCGGATGCACGGTGACGGTGCGGTTATCGAGCAGGCTGGTGGAGATCGGGTTGCGCAGGTATTTACCGCCGAGCGGTGCCTGGGCTTTCTTGAGAGCTTCTTCGACGGTCTGGAAGATCGGCTGCTTGCCGGCGTTCGGCCAGTCGATGCGCGGCCTGCCTTTATCGTCTACGGTAATCTGGCCGCTTTCGTCGTCATGCGCCATCACCAGGTAGGTTTGCGTGTGGTTGAGCGCGCCGTGATAGGGACCGCGCAGAACGCTCTCGATCACGCGCGCATCGTAGCCGAGCGGCTCGCCAGCGGCGCGCGGCGCGGGAATGTCGACGCCTTCGAGCGGCGCGGCGCCGCCGAGCAAGGCGACCATCGCGGCGCCGACCGCCCCGGCGAGCGAGCCTTCTTCGATCACGAAGCCGTCTTTCACGTCAGGCGTATTGCGGTGGTCGATGATGCCGGTAATGGTTGGTCCGACCGCAGGAATCTCGCCTTGCTCGTGCGCGCCCCAGCCGATGCCGTTGATCGCTTCCTCGGTGTTGTACGCGAAGGCGAGGACGTCGCCGTTGCCGGTGAAGTGCTGGCCGAGCCTGCCCGAAACGCTCAGACCCGCCTCGCGCGAGCGCAGCAGCAGGGCGGTCGAACCGAGCGTGCCGGCCGATACGATGACGATATCGGCACTCACGAACAGATCGGGCGCGTCATAGCTCTCGCGGCCCAGCGAGACCTCCTGAAAGCGCACGGTCCACTTTTGCGTAGCGGTGTCGCGCAGCACCGAATGCACCGCCGTGCCCGTGAAAATATGGGCGCCGTGCGCGACCGCATCGGGCAGATAGTTCATGTGCGTGGAATTCTTCGCGTCGTAATTGCAACCCGAGTTGCAATCGCCGCAACCGACGCAGGCCTTCTGTTCGACGCCCGCCGCGTTCACGCGGTCCTCGAAGGTGACGGTGATCTCCGGCGGGTAAAAGCGATCTGCCATGCCGAGCGCCTGCGCGGACAGTTTGAGCGCCTGCAGTTTCGGCAACTGCAAAAAATCGCCGGACACCGCCGACGGCTGCAACATCGCGTGGGCGAGTTCGTAGCCTTTGTCGCGTCCCGCCTGGTCGGCGCGCAGCGCCTCGGGCCAGCGTTCGTCATCCCATAGGCGCGGGTCGGCTTTGAGCGCGACGTTCGCATTGATCAGCGAGGTGCCGCCCAAGCCGCAGCCGACCACCGCATTCACGTCGTCATTCACGTGGACTTCGAGCAGCGCGAGCGGCGAGCCGATTTGCGCGAGGGCGGTGTTGTATTGAATCTGCGCGGCGCCTTCGATCGGCGTGCGCGGATACTCGCCGGCCATGAATTCGCGCCCGCGCTCCAGTACGCACACGCTTCTGCCGGCGCGCGCCATACGGCTCGCGGCGATCGCACCGCCATAACCCGAACCCACCACCACGACATCGTAATGCGGCTGCATGGCTGTCAGGACGCTCGATAAGCGGTTCATCAGGACCACCTCGTCAGGAAGGAGATGCCGGGTAGGGGAACCCGGACTTCGGAAGGAAGACGGCATGCGGCAGCGGCTTTTTTATCGCAGGCGGTGCGCGATGTCAAAAAAAGGCGCATCGTACGGGGCGCGTACGTGGAGCCGGTCGCGATTTCCACAAGGAAGAAGAAACCCGCTGCCGCTCCACGCCGGTCCTTGAAGAGGCTATTAGGCGGCTACTTCATTCATTTCGCTGTCGCTCGATTCGGCGGCGAGCAGGTTCAGGGCGAGCAGAATCACGGCGCGATTGTCGACGTCGATTTCGATGCCGAGCGCGTCGGTCAGCCAGCGGCCGATCTTGGTGTTGGAAAATTCGGCGGCGCCGGCCGTCTTTTTCATGGTGACGCCAAGTTTGACGGCGCGATAGTGATATGAGGGCACCCGATGCTGAGCTGCGACTGCCGACAAGCCACCTTTGCCTTCCGAGCACCAGCCGAGACTGCCGGCCAGCACGATGCGCTCCGGCTCGTCGAGGCTGTCGATGAAGGCGCGCGCCGCGAGCCGCACGCCGGCTTCGTCGAGACCGTATTGCAGCAATACGCTTTCGACCGGGTCTTCCAGTGCCTGCGCGTGCAGATCGATTTCCTGCGCCATGCCTTCGTTTTCCATCGACACATTGCGTTGATGGCCGGCGCTGCGCAGGCAGTCGATCAGGTAGCGGCGAAAATACGCGCACAGTGCGTAGCCGTTGGACGGCGCGCTGTCGGCGCAGGCGTTGGTCTCCGTGTGGCCGGGTGCGAGGCGCAGTACTTTCGCGTAGATGAACTGTGCGACCAGTTCTTCCTTGTCCTCGCCGAGGGCCTGGAGTTCAAGCGGGTGATAGGTACGCAGCGCCCGCTTGACCAGATCGACCATCGACACCATTTCGTCGCCGGACAACTGGGTGCGGCGGCGCCACAGGTCGGGCAGGATCGCATCGTCGAGATTGCGGACGAACGCGTGGCTCGGAACTGCGCCCATGAAAACCTCCATAAGGGGAAAGACAGGGAGCGCGGGGAGCCTCGACTGCAGGCAAGGAAGGCAAGCTGGAATTGTTAAACCGCGCTTGAAAGTGACGTCAGTATGGTTTCCGGCGGCGGCTTCGCCTATATGGATTAAGTGGTAGCTGATGGGTAAACTGTCGGGTAAACCATTCGTGCGTCCGGCTGGTTTTCCCTGTTTGCCTTCTGAAAGCCGTGGGTTGCACCGCAAGGCCGCAACGGCGCGGTCGAGTACCGCAATACCTGATGCCGTACCTCCCGCGCGCCGGGCCTGCACGATGTCCGCGTCGCTGAACCTCCGTCCAACGCCATCGAATCTGCCGTGCCCGACCAAGAGGAGACCGCATGATGCGGGCCGCACCCATCCAGCGTGCAATCGACGAAGACCTGGTGCGCGTGCTTTACGCGCAAGATCCGATCGCTTTCTTTTCCCACTGGTTCTCGATCGCGGTGCTGGTGGCGATCTACTGGCCGAATATTCCGTCGCCGCGGCTGTTCGTGGCGTGCTTCGGGTTTTATGCGGTGGCCAATTGCGCCGGACTCGCGTTGTGGATCTGTCATCGCCGCTACCCGCAGCTCGTCACACCGCGCGGCTGGATCAACCTGCATGCGGTGCGCGGTGTGTTGCTGTATAGCGGGCCGGGGCTCGCGGTGTGGTTCGCGTTCCAGAGCCCGCAAACCGACTTGCCGCTGCTTCATACGGTGATGCTCGTCACGCTGGCCGCCGGCGTGTTCATGTCGAACGGCTTCGATCTCCTGAACTTTTCGACCTCGATTCCGTTCCTGCTGCTGCCGTCGATCGTGCTGCACTTCGGCACGCATACGTTCGACCGCACGATTCTCGCCATCGTCCTCGCGTTCTTCTTTTGCGCGATCAACGTCTACGCGCTGAGCTATCGCAAGCTGTTCCACCAGGTGGTGCAGGCGCGTGTCGATCAGCAATATCTGGCCGAGTCGCTGGCGGCGCAAAAGCGTGTCGCCGAAGAGGCGAGTCTTGCCAAAACGCGATTTTTTGCGGCCGCGAGCCATGATTTGCGGCAGCCGCTGCATGCGATCGGCCTGCTGGCGGCTTCGCTCAACGACACGGCGGCGACGCCTGTGCAGCATGCGAAGACGGCCCAGCACATCGTCTACAACGTCGAAGCGTTGAACCAGTTGTTCAACCAGGTGCTCGATCTTGCCAGGCTCGAAAGCGGCGTGACCCAGGTGATCCGTTTGCATTTCCGGCTTGCGGAACTGTTCGAACGGGTTGGCAGCCAGTACCGCCCGCAGGCCGCGGCCAAGGGCCTCGCGTTGCGGATCGCGCCAACCTCGATGGTCCTGCACGACGATCCGGTGCTGATCGAACGCGTGCTGAGCAATCTGCTCTCGAACGCGGTGCGCTATACCGACGAAGGCGCGATCTGGGTGGGGTTCCGCCGCGCCGGGCGGCCTACGGGCGGCTATATCGAGGTGCGCGACTCCGGCGTCGGCATTCCGGCCGAGGAACACGAACGCATCTTCGAGGAGTTCTACCAGGTCGCCAATCCGCAGCGCGACGCGCGCCAGGGGCACGGTTTGGGTTTGCCGACGGTGAAGCGCCTGGTCGAGATGCTCGAAGGCGAGTTGCAGTTCCGCTCGGCGCCGGGGCGTGGTTCGACATTCCGCTTTCCGGTACGCACGGGCGACGCCAGGGCGATTATCGCGAGCCTGAACGAGACCGTGGGGAGCGGGCCGTCGGCGCAAGGGCGGCGCGTGCTATGTATCGACGACGAACCGTCGATACTCGAAGGTCTCGCGAGTCTGCTGGGGCGCTGGGGGTGTATCGTGCGTGGCGCACGCGACGAGGTCGACGCGCTGGTCGCGCTCGAGGACGGTTTCGTGCCGGATGCCGTGCTATGCGACTACCAGCTGGCCAATCACCGAACCGGCGCGCAAGCGCTCGCGGCCGTGCGCAATGTACTCGCACGGGCGGGGCATGAGGGCGTGGTGACCCTGCTGATCACGGGCGACATGGCGTCGGCGGAACTGGCGGCGCTGGCCTTGCAGGGCATTCCGGTACTGCACAAACCGGTCACGCCGGCGCGCCTGCGGCGCACGCTGGAAATGCTGTGGCAGCAGGCGGAACTGGACAAGGGGCGAGCGGCTTAAGGTGCGGCATGCAAGGCGGCACGAGCGCCGCCCGTCGAGCCGCGCTTACACGGTTGCAGGTCGCAGGATTACAGGGTTTTCCCAGCCTCGAGCCAGCCGTTGATCACGGCGATCGCCATGGACCGGTTGTGCACGCCGAGCGCCCGGAAGATGACCGACAGGTGGACTTTGACTGTCCCCTCCGCCACGCCCAGTTCGCGTGCAATCATCTTGTTGGTCCAGCCGCGGTGCACGAGCCGCATGATGTCCTGTTGCCTGGGCGACAGGTTCTCCAGCAAATGTTGCTGGTGCGGTTGCAGCGCCTGGAGTTGCGCGATCGGTTCGGTGACTGTGGCGCCGCCTTGCGCCGGGGCAGGGGCGGCTCCCGGAGCGGCCAGCTCGGCCGCCGCGTCGGCATGCACCGGGGCGGCTTGCGTCTCGCGCGAGCCCAGCAGGCTGAGCGCTTCCATCGGCACATAGGCGCCGCCTGACAGAACCAGTTCGATCGCCTTGAGCATGACGCTGGCGGGTTGCCGCTTGGGCACGAAACCGAGCGCGCCGGCGGCCAGCACCGCGCGCATTTCGTCGGGCGATTCTTCAGCGGAGAGGACCACGACCGGCAGCGCGGGGTTCGCCTTCAACAGCATCTCCAGTGACGAAGCGCCGCCCATGCCGGGCATGTGCAGATCGACGATGGCGAGGTCGTGGTCGGCGTCGGGCCGCGCGGCGGCGGCAAGGGTTTCCCAGCTGTCGGCTTCGTCGAATTGCGCGTCGGGATCGAGACCGCGCAACAATCCTTTGACGCCTTGCCGGATCAGTTCATGGTCGTCGGCCACAAGAAACTTCATAATGTCTCCGCGAGTCGGACCTGCGCGTTGTGGACTACCACCGCCGTGCTTCTGGCTGCTCTTGCCGTTTTACTTCTATTTTCGTCTGGCGTCATTGCCCGTTACCCCGCGATCATATGCCGATCGATGGCGCGGCGGGCATTGCGGCCCGCCGCATAATTTGACAGTCTATTTATATGATCGCCGGCTGGTTCGATGCACCAGCTTATTGTGTAAGGCAGGTCTCCCGCGCATAGGTTCCGGCTTGGTAGGAAGACGAGCCGAATGACACAATTTTGAAGCGTTCTACGCGGGAAGCCGCAGGTTATGCGCGCCGGATTGGATCACGCCAATACATCATTTCATTTGACCGCGAATAACGTCGCGTTCATCAGCAGCTTGAACGCGAAACCGAGCGACACCGCCGAACCCACGCCGAAGCACCACAGCGCGATGAACCAGAGCCAGCCGGGCAGCCGGCGCGCGGGCGGGTGAGGCGCGTTGTTGCGGGCGGCGTCGGCGCCCGTGTCCTTAGTGATAGTGATGTTGGTCGCCATGACGCACCTTGCCACGAAATACCCAATAACCCATCGTCGTATAAGCGATGATGATCGGCAGAATGACCGCCGCGCCGACTAGTGTGAACATCTGGCTCGAGCGTGGCGCGGCGGCTTCCCAGAGCGTCATGCTCGATGGGATCGCATACGGCCACAAGCTCACCAGCAGCCCGGCATAACCGAGCAGCACCAGCATGAGCGCCAGCACGAACGGCGTGTTGTGATGCCGTGCACGTACCGCGCGATGCATGAAGAACGCGCAGATCGCGACAAGGAACGGCACCGGCAGCAGACGGTAGAACAGATTGTCGTGGAACCAGCGTTGCGCGATATTCGGATCTTGCAGCGGTGTCCACAGGCTGACCATCGCGATGAACCCCAGCAGCACGAGCGTCAGCGGCCACACCACGCGATGCAGGCGGCGTTGCAGATCGCCTTCGGTTTTCGCAACCAGCCAGCAGCAACCGAGCAAGGCGTAGGTGATCACCAGACCGAGGCCCGTCAGCAGACTGAACGGCGTGAGCCAGCCGAAGGCGTCGCCCGCGTAGCCGCCGTCGATCACCGGAATGCCCTGCAAAAATGCGCCCAGCACGATGCCCTGAAAGAAGGTGGCGCCCGCTGACCCGCCAATGAAGGCCAGGTCCCACAGATGTTTCGTGCGCTTGGCCTTGGCGCGAATCTCGAACGACACGCCGCGGAAAATCAGGCACACCAGCATGAAAATCAGCGGCAGATACAGCGCGGACAGCACGGTCGAGTAGACCACCGGAAACACCGCGAACAACGCCGCGCCACCGAGCACCAGCCAGGTTTCGTTGCCGTCCCACACCGGGGCGACGGTGTTCATCATCAGGTCGCGTTCCTTCTCATCGGGGAAGAACGGGAAGACGATGCCGATGCCCAGATCGAAGCCGTCGAGCACCACGTACATGAATAGGCCCAGTGCGATGATCGCGGCCCACGCTACGGTTACGTCCATTTTCTTTCTCTTTCCGGCAAGTGAAGTCAGGTGGCGTCGATCATCTGATCGGCGGCGGACAGCGGGCGGCGCGCGGTCTGATCCGGCGCGTGTTCAGGTACGCCGTGCGGGGTGTGTCCCGGCAGTGCAGGACCCGCGCGCATCAGCTTGAGCATGTAGTAGATGCCGGTGCCGAACACGAGGAAATAGACCACCACGAACGCCATCAGCGAGATACCGACCTGCTGCGTGGTGAGCGGCGACACCGCCTGCGAGGTGCGCATCACGCCGTACACCACCCACGGCTGACGGCCTGCTTCAGTGGTGACCCAACCCGCCAGCAACGTGATGAAACCGCTCGGGCCCATTACGACGGCCACGCGCTGGAACCATTTCGCTTCGAACAGGCGTTGGCGGCGGCGCAGCACCCATGCGGCCACCGACATCACGATCATCAGCACGCCGAGACCGGCCATGATGCGGAAGCTCCAGAACACCACCGTCGAGTTCGGCCGGTCTTCCGGCGGGAATTCCTTCAGACCGCGAATCTCGCCGTCCCAGCTGTGCGTGAGGATCAGGCTGCCCAGGTGCGGGATCGACACGGCATAACGCGTGGTCTCCGCCTGCATGTCAGGAATGCCGAACAGATTCAGCGGCGTGCCGCCTTTCTCGGTTTCCCACAGACCTTCGATCGCGGCGATCTTGGCCGGCTGATACTTGCGCGTGTTCAGACCATGCTGATCGCCCACGAAGGCCTGAATCGGCGTGAGGATCAGGAGCAGCCAGAGCGCCATCGAGAACATCTTCCTGACGGCCGGATCGCGCCGGCCGCGCAGCAGATGCCACGCGCCGACCGCGGCCACCACCAGCGCCGCGACGATGAACGCCGCCAGCGCCATATGGGCGAGACGGTACGGGAACGACGGATTGAAAATGATCTTGAACCAGTCGAGCGGCACCACATGGCCGTTCACGACTTCAAAACCTTGCGGCGTTTGCATCCAGCTATTGGACGCGAGAATCCAGAAGGTCGAGATCAGGGTGCCGATCGCTACCATCAAGGTGGCGCCGAAGTGGGCGCGTGGACTCACGCGCTGCCAGCCGAACAGCATGATGCCGAGGAAACCCGCTTCGAGGAAGAACGCGGTCATCACTTCGTACGTCAGCAGCGGTCCGGTGACAGGTCCGGCGAAACTGGAAAAGCCCGACCAGTTGGTGCCGAACTGATAGCTCATCACGACGCCGGAGACGACGCCCATACCGAAGGCGACTGCGAAGATCTTCGACCAGAACAGGCAAAGATCTTTGTAGTACGCCTTGCCGGTTTTCAGCCAGCGCCATTCAAGGACGGCGATGAAGCTGGCGAGGCCGATGCTGAGCGCTGGAAAAACAATGTGGAACGAAACGGTGAACGCAAACTGAATGCGGGCGAGATCGAATGCCGAGATTGCGGAGTTCATGAGCGTGAAGTGGCTTAGGTGCGTCGTGCCCGAAGGCGGACTACGCGCGTCGACCGTTGTCGGTGCGCACTGCGCTGGGCAGATGGCGCAAGAGTAGGGGAAGGCGAAGTTTTTTGCTGCGACGCGACGTGCGTCAAAAAACCACGTTGTTTCACGCGAATTTTCGATTTTGAGACGGCAAATCATTGATAGGTATCAAGTTTTCCTAATCGCGTGCTTGGTCACTTTTTGCTGGGGCGTCACGAGACTGCGGCAATAGACCGCGCTGCAACAATGGGCGCGGCGTCTTCCTGATCGGTCGCAGCGACATGGTCTGTCGAGCAAGCCGCTTGACTTCAATATTTTCTGAGCATAAAGTTTTATTCATGCACAGGAATAAACGGCCGGAGCATATCCGCCTTCGGCCACTCAGGAGACAAGCCTTGCTCAATCTCACACCCGGTTCGCTCGCGGGGCTCCGCATCGTCGATCTGTCACGCGTGCTGGGTGGTCCTTACTGCACGCAAATCCTCGCCGATCACGGCGCCGAAGTCGTCAAGGTCGAACCGCCTAACGGCGACGAAACCCGCACCTGGGGGCCGCCGTTCGACGGCGATACGGCCTCGTATTTCGTCGGCGTGAATCGCAACAAGCTCGGCGTCGCGCTCGATCTGACGCAGGAGCCGGAGCGTCGGAAACTGCTCACGCTGCTCGAGACGGCCGACGTGCTCGTCGAAAACTTCAAGATCGGCACCCTGGAACGCTGGGGGCTTGGCTATGACACGTTGCAGACGCGTTTTCCGCGGCTCGTGCATTGCCGCGTGTCCGGCTTCGGCGCGGATGGCCCGCTCGGCGCGTTGCCGGGCTACGACGCCGCGGTCCAGGCGCTCACCGGCTTGATGAGCGTGAACGGCGAGGCGGGCGGCGCGCCGTTGCGCGTCGGCGTGCCGATCGTCGATCTGGTCACCGGACTGAACGCGGCGCTCGGCATCCTGATGGCGCTGCGCGAACGCGAGACGAGCGGGCGCGGTCAGTTCGTCGAGTCGACCTTGTTCGACAGTGCGCTGTCGATTCTGCATCCGCATACGCCGAACTGGTTTTACTCCGGCAAAGAGCCGCAACGCAGTGGCAACGCGCATCCCAACATCACGCCGTACGACATGTTTCATACCGGCAGCGTCGATATTTTTCTCGCCGTGGGCAACAACGCGCAGTTCGCGGGACTGTGCGCCGTGATCGGTGCGCAGGCGCTCGTCGACGATCCGCGTTTTGCCAGCAACAAGGAGCGCAGCGCGCATCGCCGTGAATTGCGCGCGGAGCTTGAGAAACACTTTGCGTCATGGGAAGGCGAATTGCTCGCAGACACGCTGATTCGCCGTGGCGTGCCGTGCGCGCCGGTGCTCGGATTGGGTGCGGCGCTGGAGCATCCGCATACGGCGCATCGCGGCATGCGCGTGGAGATGGGCACGTACAGAGGCATCGCGTCGCCGATCAAGCTGAGCCGCACGCCGGCCAGTTACCGCAGCACGCCTCCGGCGCTCAATGAGCACGCCGAGCAGGTCTTCGGCAAGCCGGGTGCGAACGACTGACGTTTTCGCAGCACCTCGCTCAATCTGGATTCACCCCGTCGATACAACAAAGAGCGGCCGCGTGCCGCCAAGGAGACAGTATGTGCATTGATCGCGCAGGACGACGCTCGCCGTCGGGTTTTACGTCGGATTTCATCGCGCCCGTTGAGTGGACGCACAGCACGCAAGGAGCCACGCAATGCTCGCGCTGATCGGCACGGTTGCCATAGTCGCGTTGTTCGGGCTGATCATCACGAAGCGCCTTTCGCCGCTGGTCGCACTGATCGTCGTGCCGATCGTGGCGGCGCTCGTCGCCGGCTTTGGGCTGTCCACAGGCAAGTACATCGTGCACGGCGTGCAGAACATCGGGCCGGTAGCGGGTATGTTCGTGTTTGCGATTTTATTCTTCGGCATCCTGACAGATGCGGGCATGCTCGATCCGATCATCAACGGCGTACTCCGCGTGGTCGGCTGCCATCCGACGCGCATTGTGATGGGTTCGGCTTTGCTCGCGCTGCTGATTCACCTGGACGGTTCCGGTGCGGTGACGTTCCTTGTCACGCTGCCCGCGATGCTGCCTTTGTACACACGGCTCGGCATCGACAAGCGGATTCTCGCGTGTGTGGCCTCGATGGCGGCGGGTGTCAATTTTCTGCCGTGGGTCGGGCCGATGCTGCGCGCCTCGGCCGCCTTGCATATTCCCGGCACGGTGATTTTCTATCCGATGATTCCGGTGCAGATCGTCGGCCTGATTTTCGTGTTCGGCACTGCCTATGTGCTCGGCAAACGCGAAGAGAAGCGTCTCGGTCTCGATCGTGCGAGTGCGGCAACGGTTTCGGTCACGCCTCGCGAACTCTCGCCTGAGGAACTGGCGTTGCGCCGCCCCGGCCGCTTCTGGATCAACCTTGCGTTGACGCTGATCGTGCTGGTCACGCTGGTGTCGGGCATTGTCGACCCGATGGTGATGTTCATGCTGGGCACGGTTGCCGCGTTGATCGTCAACTATCCGGACGTCAGGCAGCAGCGCGAGCGTATCGACGCGCACGCCAAAGCCGCGCTGATGATGGCGAGCGTTCTGCTCGCGGCGGGCGCGTTCACCGGCATCATGTCCGGCACCGGTATGCTCACGGCGATGGCGCAGGTCGTGGTGCAGCACGTGCCGGTCGACCATGCGCGCCATATGCCGTTCGTGCTCGGGCTCGTCTCGATGCCGTTGAGTCTGTTGTTCGATCCGGATTCGTTTTACTTCGGCATTCTGCCGGTGCTGGCGGAGAGCGCAAAGATACTCGGTGTGCCGCCGGTGCAGATGGCGCAGGCCGCCCTGCTTGGTCAGATGACGACCGGTTTCCCGGTTAGCCCGTTGACGCCCGCGACGTTTCTGATCGTCGGTCTGACCGGCGTCGAACTCGCCGAGCACCAGAAATTCACGATTCCCTTTCTGTTCGCCGCCACCCTCATCATGGTGTTGACCGCGGTGCTGGTTGGCGTGTTTCCGCTTTGAATGGCTTTGAGCGCGTCGCGCAGATGGTGGGCGAGGCGCAGGTACTGAACAGTTTTGATCCAGCAGTAACGACCCAGGACGTAGATATGAATTTCGACCTCACCGAAGACCAGCAATCGATCCAGGCCGCGATCGAAAAGATCTGCGAAAAATACGACGACGAGTACTGGCTCGCCCGCGATCGCGACGGCGGTTTCCCGCATGACTTTCATCGCACGCTGGCCGATGCCGGCTGGCTCGGGATCGCAATGTCGCCGGAATATGGCGGCTCCGGTCTCGGCATGACCGAGGCCGCGCTGATGATGCGCACGATCAGTGGCTCGGGCGCGGGCTTGTCGGGAGCCTCGGCGGTGCATATGAATATTTTCGGGCTGAATCCGGTGCAGGTGTTCGGCAACGACGAGCAAAAGCGCCGTTTCTTGCCGCCGCTGATCGAGGGCCGGGACAAAGCGTGCTTCGCGGTAACCGAACCGGACGCCGGGCTCGATACCACGCATCTGAAAACCCAGGCTGTGCGCGACGGCGACCACTATGTGCTGACCGGCCGCAAGATCTGGATCTCCACGGCGCAGGTTGCGAGCAAGATGCTGATCATCGCGCGGACCACGCCGCTCGAGCAGGCCGCCAAGCCGACCGACGGCCTCACCCTGTTCTATACCGACCTCGACCGTGAGCACGTGGAGGTGCGCGAGATCGAGAAGATGGGCCGCAAGGCAGTCGATTCGAACATGCTGTTCATCGACAACCTGCGCGTGCCGGTGCAGGATCGTATCGGCGACGAGGGCGCGGGTTTCCGCTATCTGCTGCACGGGCTGAACCCCGAGCGCATCCTGATTGCCGCCGAGGCCATCGGTCTCGGCCAGGCGGCTTTGAGGCGCGCGACGCAGTACGCGAAGGAGCGGGTGGTATTCGGCAGGCCCATCGGCCAGAACCAGGCTATTCAGCATCCACTGGCTCAAGCCTGGATGCAACTCGAAGCGGCCAACCTGATGGTGTTCAAAGCCGCTTCGCTGTACGACGCCGGCCAGCCCTGCGGCGCCGAAGCCAACGCCGCCAAGTACCTCGCCGCGGAAGCCGCCTTCCAGTCATGCCAGACGGCGATCGCCACGCTTGGCGGGATGGGCTACGCGAAGGAATATCACGTCGAACGTTATCTGCGGGAGTGTATGATTCCGAGGCTCGCGCCCGTGAGCCCGCAGATGATCATGTGTTTCATCGCGGAGAAAGTGCTGGGCCTGCCGAAGTCGTACTGAGCATTTCACCTCGCCGCCATGGATGTCAAACTCGTTGCCCGCACCTTAGACCTGTTCGAACTGTTCGCCGCCGAACAACGGCCGCTGCCGCTCACCGAACTCGCGCGTTTGCTGAACGTGCCGGTGTCGAGTTGTCTCGCGCTCGCCCGCACGCTGGTGAGCCGCGGTTATCTGTACGAGGTCAGAAAACGCGGCGGCTACTATCCGACGCGTCGCTTGCAGTTGCTCGCAAGCGCGATCAATGCGGTCGATCCGATTGTCGAGATGGTGCATCCGCGTCTCGTCGAATTGCGCGACGTGAGCGGCGAGACCGCGGTGCTCGGCAAGATTCACGGTACCGCCGTGGTGTATCTCGATGTGGTCGAGTCGACCAAGGCGATTCGCTATACGCGCGCGCCGGGCGAGTTGCGTCCGTTGCATGCGAACTCGATCGGCAAGGCGATTTTTGGTGAACTCGATGCCGCCGCGCAGCAGTCACTCGGCACTCAACTGTCGTTCGAACGCTTCACGGCGGCGACCGTTGCCGATCTGCCCGCGCTGGTCGCGCAAGCGGCGGCGGCAAAGGCGCTAGGCTGGTGCGCCAATCTCGGCGAGAGCGCGCCGGAGTTGTCGGCGATCGCGGTTGCCGTGACGATAGGGGGAGAGCTGTACGGCCTTTCGGTGGTGGGCCCAACCGAGCGCATCCAGAAAGATCAGCAAGCCCATGCGGCCGAATTGCTGCGCGTGAAGCGGGCGATCGAGCTTCAGGAGCAGCACGAGCCGCAGCAGCCGCACGAATAAGACGCCGCTCAGGCCGTCGGCCAGCCGATGCGCGCCGCGCGGCGCAACGATGCGCGAACCACCAGGCGGTGGAACGGGGCGATGGCGATGATATAGAAACGACCGAGCCCGTTGTGGCAATGCACGACGGTAGACAGGATCAGATAGCGCGTGCTGCCCTCGTGCGTATCGCGCGTTTGCTGCAACAGCGAAAGCCGGAAGTCGAGATGGCTGTCGTTCTCGCCGAGGATGATCTCGCGCGCGCTACGCGTGTAGATTCTGAAGATGTCGACGCGTTCTCTCGTGCTGGGCGAACCAGCCGCGCGCAGCTCCTTTGCCGTCTTGATTCCGAAACGGGCGACCAGCGCATCGCGCAGGCTCAGGAGTTTCGCCACCCATCGCGGCTGGTGCGCAAACAGAAAACGCGCGAGTAATTCCGGGTCGTCAATGGTGTCGTCCGGCAGGTGGACGGCGTACGCATCCGCGAGGTCCGGGGCATCGTAAAGGCGGGCGACGCCGGATTCGGCCGGCACAGCGACGCAAAGCACGGAACGGCTGGTATCTGGCATGGGAAGCGGCGGAGCTGAAGATAGGTCGTGGTGAAAGGGGCGGCGTCGCTGCGGGCTCGCCACGCTTCGATCGCGCGAATACGCGTCAAGTCTACGCGCGTCGGCCGGCGCGCGCTCGAGCACCGCTGTCATTCAACCTACCGGGCGTGTTGACCAGGTGGTGTATGAGTTGCGTCAGTTCACGTGCAATGTTATATGACGTCATATAAATATAACGAGCATCATGCCTTTGATTGCTAAGAACAATTTGCCCAACAGTGCGAATTACTAGGGGTAAATGCCTGGTTGAAATCCATCTGCAGATCGTAAATAGTACGTTATCGTACAACCAAGGGGCCAATCCGGTCCCGTGCCGCCGCGGCTCCTCTGCATGCCGTCACCCGGCTCGATCGCGCCCAGCGCTGTAAAGGAAACTTATGAAGAAAATTGCCCTGAGTGGCGCCGGCGGCCAACTCGGCTCCGTAGTGCGCGCGGCATTGATCGCACGCGGGATCCCCTTGCGTTCGGCCGCGGGTTCAAAGGCTTTAGTGCCATTGGTGGAAGGCGAGGACGTCATGCATGGCGACCTGCGCGATCCCGCCGTCGTCGATCGCCTGCTGGCCGGCGTCGATGTGCTGATTCATTTCGCGGGTACGAGCGTGGAGCGCCCGCTCCCGGAAATCATCGACAACAATCTGCGCGCGCTGGTCGAAGTGTACGAAGGCGCGCGCCGGCAGGGCGTTCGCCGTGTGGTGTTCGCCAGCTCGAATCACGCGATCGGCATGTATCCGGTCACCGAACATCTCAGTCTCGACTGCGCGCTGCGCCCGGACGGTTTCTACGGTCTGAGCAAGGTGTGGGGCGAAGCGCTTGCGCGCATGTATTGGGACAAGCACGGCATCGAGAGTATTTGCGTGCGCATCGGTAGTTGTCTCGAACGGCCGACCGAGCCGCGGCATCTGAGCACCTGGTTCGGTCATGACGACCTGCTGCATTTTCTCGACCGCTGTGTCGAAGCAGAGGACGTCGGTTTCATCACCGTATGGGGTGTGTCAGCCAACCAGCGTAGCTGGTGGGACAACAGCGGCGCCGAGCGTTTGGGTTATCGGCCGACGCAGGACGCCGAGGTCTACGCCGAGGCAATCCTGGCGCAGCCGAACCCGCTCGATGCATTGGGTCAGCGTTACCAGGGCGGCAGCTTCGTCGGCATCGATTACTCGCGCGACGACGCCGTCGCCGCGGGCCGGCCGTCCTGATTGGTTAGGCAATACGAGGAGACGCAGTCATGAAAATCAAGGGCATTCGCTGGTGGATGGTCAGCCTGGTCGCGGCCGGCCTGATCATCAATTACCTCGCGCGCAATACGTTGTCGGTGGCCGCGCCGACGTTGATGAAGGACCTCAACATCACGACCGCGCAGTATTCGCACGTGGTGGTGGCGTGGCAGCTTTGCTATGCATTCATGCAGCCGGTCGCGGGCTATGTGCTCGACACGGTCGGCACCAAGCTCGGCTTTGCGGCGTTCGCGCTGGCGTGGTCGCTCGCCTGCGCGGCGGCCGCCTGGTCGACGGGCTGGCGCAGCCTGGCGTTCTTTCGCGGCGTGCTTGGCATCGCCGAAGCGGCCGGTATCCCGGCCGGCGTCAAGGCGACGAGCGAGTGGTTCCCGGCGAAGGAGCGCTCCGTCGCGATCGGCTGGTTCAATATCGGCTCGTCCGTGGGGGCGCTGCTGGCGCCGCCGCTGGTTGTCTGGGCGTTGCTGCACGGCCAATGGCAATGGGCGTTTCTGATCGTCGGCGTGGCGGGGATTGTCTGGAGCGCGCTGTGGATGCTGCTGTACAGGCATCCGCAGAAACAGAAGCTGTTGAGCGACGCCGAGCGCGAATACATCCTCAGCGGGCAGGAGGCGAAGCACAGCGAACTCGGCTCGGTCAAACGCAGTTGGACTGCCATGCTCGGCAGCCGCGATTTCTGGGCAATCGGTATTCCGCGGATTCTTTCCGAGCCGGCGTGGCAAACCTTCAACGCGTGGATTCCGCTCTACATGATGACCGAGCGGCACATGAACCTGAAGGAAGTCGCGCTGTACGCGTGGATGCCTTTTCTGGCGGCGGATATCGGCTGCGTACTCGGCGGCTACCTGAGCCCGCTGTTTCATAAGTATGCGAAGGTCTCGCTGTTCACGTCGCGCAAGCTGGTTTTCGTGGTTGGCGCGCTCTGCATGATCGGGCCGGCCTGCGTCGGGGTGGTGGCGAGTCCTTATGCTGCCGTTGCGTTGCTGTGTGTCGGCGGCTTTGCTCACCAGACCCTGTCGGGTGCGCTGTACGCGATCACCTCCGACATGTTCGGCAAGAACGAAGTCGCTACCGCCACCGGCATGGGCGGCATGGCGGGTTACCTGGGCGCGGCGGCATTCACGGCGCTGTTCGGCGTGCTGGTCACGCAGATCGGCTACAGCCCGTTGTTTGTGGTGCTGGCGGTGTTCGACATCATCGCGGCGGGTGTGGTGTGTCTGTTGGCCCGAAGCAGCGACAAGACACCCGAGCCGCGCTGGACGGCAGTGAGTGCGGTGGCCAAGTGAGTGGCAAAGTGAATAACGTTTAACGCCGGCTCGCGAAGCACTCCGGATAATGAAAAATGGCGGCGCCCGAGGGCGCCGCCATTTGTTTTGCCTCCCGCTTATCCGTCAGCCCACCAGCGAACTGTTATACGTGATGCCGCCAATCACCACGTTGCTGAGCGTGATGGCTTTTACGTTGTTCACGAAGACCGGTCCGGGCGTGGTCGTGGTTGCCGGTCCCGTGCAGATCGGCGTCCCCAGGTTGCAGTTCGAGATCGTCACGCCGGTGATCGGCTGGATCGCCGGCACCGGCAGCGGGCCGTTGTAGTCCGCTGCCACGGGACCCTGCGCGACGATCGCCTGGAAGCATGAAGCCGACGTCGCGGAGAAGCCCGCGGGCATCGCGTAGCTCACCGAACCCGAGGTGTTGGTCGCGTTCACATTCGAAATGTTCACGTTGTTGATCGTTGCCGGGAACCGAGCCCGGAACGCTCGCGCCTAGCACCGCGCCCACTTTCTATTTGCATGGAAAGTGGGGCGGCGCTGGGAGCCGGGCTGGCGGCTTCAGGCGGTTTGCTGGCCGATTTCGTGATTGGCGAGTATTTCGAGCGCGCGAACCATGGCCGAGTGATCCCATGCTTTGCCGCCATGCGCCACGCAGGCGTTGAAGAGCGCCTGGCAGGTGGCCGTATTCGGCAAGGAGACGCCAAGTGCCTGAGCGGTCGAGAGCGCGAGATTCAGGTCCTTCTGGTGAAGCTCGATGCGAAAGCCCGGGTCGAAGGTGCGCTTTGTCATCCGTTCGCCGTGTACTTCGAGAATGCGCGAGGACGCAAAGCCGCCCATCAACGCTTCGCGCACGCGCGCTGGATCGACGCCGGCCTTGGAGGCGAGCAGCAACGCTTCGCCGACGGCTTCGATCGTCGCGGCGACGATCACCTGATTGGCCACCTTGCACACCTGGCCCGCGCCGACGCCGCCGATCAGCGTGACATTCTTGCCCATCATGTCGAAGAGCGGCTTGACGCTCTCGAAGGTGGCGGTTTCGCCGCCTACCATAATGGTCAGCGAGCCGGCCTTGGCACCGACCTCGCCACCGGAAACCGGTGCGTCGAGATAGTCCGCGCCGCGCTCACGCACGCGGGCCGCGAAGTCGCGCGTGGCCATCGGCGAAATCGAGCTCATGTCGACCACGATCTGTCCGGGGCGCAACGCATCCGCGAGTCCCTGTTCGCCAAACAGCACGCGTTCGACGTCCGGCGTGTCCGGCACCATGACGAAGATCACGTCGGCATGAGCAGCCACGGCGGCCGGGCTGTCGCATGCGGTAGCGCCGGTCTGGGTGAGTTCATCGGGCACGCCGCTGCGCGTGAACGCGGCAAGGGCGACGCCGTTCTTGAGAAGGTTGGCAGCCATGGGCTTGCCCATGATGCCGAGTCCAATAAAGCCTGCTTTTTGCATGGAATGCTCCGTGGATGTCATGGCGGCCGTGGTTACTTCCGGTCCGCCTGTTTCTGCATGAAGTGTTGTTGAACCGTCTGTGCGGCGGTTTTCAGCAGTCCCATATCCGCACAGACCGCGACGACGCGGCAACCCATCGAAAGATAGCGCTCCGCATCGGCCTGCACGGGGGCGAGGATGCCGCTCGGCTTGCCGGCCGCCTCAGCGCGTTCGAAGACTTGCGCGATCGCCTGCTGCACGTCGGGGTGGTTCGGGTTGCCGATATGGCCGTAGGCGACCGCGAGATCCGATGGTCCGACGAAAACGGCATCGACGCCGTCCACGGCGAGAATCTCGTCAATGTTGTCGATGGCTTTGCGGCTTTCGATCTGAACGATCACGCAGACGTTGTCGTTGGCGACGTCGAAGTAGTTGGCGACCGTTCCATAGCGGTTGCCGCGGTGACTCACCGAGACGCCGCGGATACCTTGAGGCGGGTAACGCGTTGCGGCGACGGCGCGTTGTGCGTCTTCGGCGCTGTCGACGAACGGCACCAGAAAATTCGAAAAGCCGCTATCCAGCAGCCGTTTGATGAATACGCTGTCGTTGGCGGGCGGGCGTACCACCGGTGCGCTCGGGCTGTCCTTGAGCGCCATTAGCTGAGGAATCAAAGTGAGAACGTCGTTCGGCGCGTGTTCCGCATCGAGCAGCATCCAGTCGAAGCCGATCACGCCGAGCAATTCCGTGACAATCGGGCTGGCAAGCGAGGCCCAGCAGCCGATCAGGGTTTCGCCGCCGCGCACGGCGTGGCGAAAGCTATTGGGTAAGGGCTGATAAGGCGTGGCGGCTGTCATGGGGATGATGTCTCCTTGAACTGCGAGTAAGCGGGGCAAGCACCGGCCGTTGCTGAAGCGGATGTTATAAGTTGTCGTACGTCTTGGCAAAGATTAGCATTGGCCTGTGGGCTTGTAACTGCCACGTAAACCCGAATTCCGCATTCGACAAGGGTTTCCGGTTGCGCGAGGGGTGTCCGATGTTGTAGGATGACCTATATCTGAGACGTCCATCCAAGGAAAGCGAAATGTCTATTACCGGCGAAATGCTGATAGGCCGCAAAGCAGTGCGCGGCGAGGAAAAACCCTTGCGCGCGTTCAATCCCGCCACGGGCGCCGAGATCGCCGAGCCGGTTTTCGGCAGCGGCTCGGTCGCGAATGTCGAACTCGCCTGCGAACTCGCGCAGCAAGCGTTCGACGCCTACCGGCATCTGCCGCTCACGGTGCGTGCCGAGTTTCTCGAGCGTATCGCGGATGGCATCACGGCGCTCGGCGACGCGCTGATCCAGCGCGCGCACGAAGAGTCGGGCCTGCCGAAAGCGCGTCTTGAAGGCGAGCGTGGCCGCACGACGGGCCAGCTCAAACTGTTCGCGCAAGTCGTGCGCGCCGGCCAATGGCTTGCAGCCACACTCGATTCGCCATTGCCCGAGCGCAAGCCTTTGCCGCGCTCCGATCTGCGGATGCAGAAGATTCCGCTGGGTCCGGTCGCAGTGTTCGGCGCCAGCAACTTCCCACTCGCGTTTTCGGTGGCGGGCGGCGATACCGCAGCGGCGCTCGCGGCGGGTTGTCCGGTGGTGGTGAAGGCGCACCGTGCGCACCTCGGCACTTCGGAGATGGTCGGCCGAGTGATTCAACAGGTCGCGATGGATATGGACTTGCCGGAAGGCGTGTTCTCGCTGATCGTCGGCGCGGGCAATTCGGTGGGCGAAGCGCTGGTCGCGCATCCGGCCATCAAGGCGGTGGGCTTCACGGGTTCGCGCGCGGGCGGTACGTCGCTGATGCGCGTCGCGGCGGCCAGAGCCGAGCCGATTCCGGTTTACGCGGAAATGAGCAGCATCAACCCGGTGTTTCTTCTTTCGAATGCATTGTCGCAACGCGGCGATGCCATCGCGCGTGGCTTTGTCGATTCGCTGGTGTTGGGCGCAGGGCAGTTCTGTACCAACCCGGGGCTCGCGATTGCCGTGGATAGCGACGCACTCAAAGGCTTCATTGCCACGGCGTCCGAAGCACTGAGCGGCAAGCCGGCGCAGACCATGCTCACGGCCGGCATTCACGCCGCCTATGAAGAGGGCGAGGGCAAACTGGCGGCAACCCGCGGTGTCGAAACGGTTGCGCAAGGCGTCGATGCAACGGGTCCCACGCAGGCGCGCGCGGCGTTGTTCGTGACCGATGCGCTGACGTTCCTCTCTACACCGGCGCTGGAGGACGAGGTTTTCGGACCGGCGTCGACCATCGTGCGTTGCAAGGACGAGCAGGAATTGCTCGCGGTGGCCGAGCATTTTGCCGGTCAGTTGACCGCCACGGTGCAGATGGATAGCGCGGATCTGCCGGCGGCGAAGAAGCTGGTGCCGATTCTCGAGCGCAAGGCGGGCCGGATTCTGGTCAATGGTTTCCCGACCGGCGTCGAGGTTTCGCACGCGATGGTGCACGGCGGGCCGTTCCCGGCCACCTCCGATAGCCGTGCGACGTCGGTGGGGACGACCTCGATCGAGCGCTTCCTGCGGCCGGTGTGCTATCAGGATTTCCCGGCCGATCTGTTGCCGGTGGCGCTCGCCGACAGCAATCCGCTGGATTTGTGGCGCCGTCGCGATGGCGAGATTACGCGCAGTTAAGTGGCATAGCTAAGTGATGTGTGAGCGGTGCCTGAGCAGTGGGCGCCGCCGCGCAAGATAAAAAAATGGACGGGATATCCCGTCCATTTTCTTTTACGTGCAGCGCGACGTTTCAGCTATTTGCTTCCGCGTTTTCATTGGCGCGCCGCAGCCGCTCGCGGCTATTGGACAGATGCATGCGCATCGCGGCACGCGCGCCTTCGGCGTCATGGCGCGTGATCGCTTCGAGAATGCTCTCGTGCTCCAGATTGACGAGCGACAGATACGCATCGGGTTCGGCCCGCGCGATTCCCGCCGAATCGAGCCGGTTGCGCGGGATCAGCGCGCTGCCCATTTGCGTGAGGATGTCGACGAAATACCGGTTGCCGGTGGCGCGCGCCACGGAGATATGGAACTGCAGGTCGGCGTCGACGCTATCCAGCCCGTTGTGGCGGGTGGCTTCGATCGCGTCGAGCGCGGTACGCATGCGCGCGAGGTCGTCCGGCTTGGCGCGTTGGGCGGCAAGGCCGGCGCATTCCGTTTCGAGGCTGATGCGCAGTTCCAGGATCGACAGCACGTCGCGCAAGGTGGTGGCCGGCACCATGTCGATGCCCAGCTTTTCGCGCTGCGGCTCCAGCACGAAACTGCCGATGCCGTGACGCGTCTCAATGATCTTGCCCGCCTGCAGGCGTGAAATTGCCTCGCGGATGACGGTGCGGCTCACGCTCAGCGTGACCATCAGTTGCGACTCGGTCGGCAGCTTGTCGCCGGGCTTCAAGGCGTTGGACGCGATTTGCTCGGTGACGTAGCTGACGACAAACTCGGCAAGATTGCGCGCGCGTCGTGGCGGTGCCGCGGATGCCAGTGGTGTAGCCATCGAAAACGCCCCTCGAATCAGATAGTTGCAGATACTTCCTGCGATTCATTATACCGTCGTCTGACGACTGATTATATAAATGCCGGATCATTTTCGGCGTCGGCGTCAGACGCGTTGCCGATGCCCGGTTTCAGACGCCAGGCGGCCAAGCCGATTTGTTCGGGCGGCGGGCCGGGAAGTACGATAACAGCCTGAGCGCTAGCTCAGGCGGAGTTCGACCCGTTTGATGTCTTTCACGATCACGAGGTAGCTGAACACCGTCAGCAACGCATTTAGGCCGACGAAAACCAGCGCGCCGTTGAACGAGCCGGTCTTCGCGACGAGGTAGCCGATCACGATCGGCGTCACGATGCCGGCGACGTTGCCGAACATATTGAAGATGGCGCCCGACAGACCGAGCGCTTCCTTCGGTGAGGTATCCGCCACGACGGCCCAGCCGAGCGCGCCGATGCCCTTGCCGAAAAACGCCAGCGACATGAGCGCGACGACGATCCAGTCGGTCGACACGTAGTTGCAGCCGATCATGCACACCGACAGCAGCATGCCGCCGACAATCGGCACCTTGCGTGCGACGGTGAGCGAGTGCCCGCGCCGGATCAGCCCGTCGGACAGGATGCCGCCGAGCACGCCGCCGGAGAATCCGCAGATCGCGGGCAGCGACGCGACGAGACCCGCTTGCAGAATCGTCATGCCGCGCGCCTGAACGAGGTAGATCGGAAACCACGTCAGGAAAAAGTAGGTCAGCACGTTGATGCAGTACTGCGCGAGATAGACCCCGAGCAGCATGCGGTTGCCCAGCAGTTGACGCACCAGCGACCAGCCGCCGGCGCCGGCGATGTCCTCGGTCTGAACTGCTTTTTTGTGCCCGTTCACCACGCCGCCGCCCTGTTCGATGTAGTCGAGTTCGGCGCGTGACACGCGTGGGTGGTCGGCGGGGTTCTTCATCACCTTCAGCCAGGCGAGGGCGAGCAACAGGCCGGCCGCGCCCATCACGAGATAGACCGTATGCCAGCCGAACGCGTGGGTCAGCCATGCCATCAGCGGCGTGAAGATAACCGCCGCGAAGTATTGCGCCGAATTGAAAATGGCCGAGGCGGTGCCGCGTTCGTTGGTCGGAAACCAGCTCGCCACGACCTTGGCATTGGCCGGGAAGGCCGGCGATTCAGCGGCTCCCATTGCGAAGCGCAGCACGAACAGCGCGATGATGGCCGCCGCCGCGCTGCCCAGCAAACCGATCGAGCCTTGCAGCAGCGTAAACAGCGACCACAGGAAAATGCTCGCCGCGTAGACGCGCCGTGCGCCGAAGCGGTCGAGCAGCCAGCCTGCCGGCAGTTGCGACAGCACGTAGGCCCAGCTGAATGCGGAGAAGATGTAGCCCATCCGGATCGCGTCGAGCCCAAACTCGGCGCGCATCGCGGACCCGGTGACCGAGAGCGTGGCGCGGTCCGCGTAATTGAATGTCGTGATCAGAAAGATCAGCAGCAGAATCGCGTAGCGGACTTTGGTGCGCTTTGCGACGTGCGCAGCGCTCGCGGTGCGGCTTATTTCCATCGCCATCTCCAGAATTTTTATCAGTGAAAAAGCGCCCGGCGACGTTGCCGTCCCGGGCGCTCTTTGCGGTGCCTTGTGCGCGATCCGGCTTCACAATGCCGGGCGCCTTGGTGCGTCATTGCCTTGCGCTGCTGCATGCCTTACTGCATGCGTGGCTTCACGTGCGAGCTCATATGCGCCCCATCATTTGCAAGGCCACGCGCAGCTTCACACGTTATTGCGCGCCGAGCTTCCTGATCAGCACGTCGAGTTGCGCCATTTCTTCTTCGGTCAGATCGGTCAGCGGCGCACGCACCGGACCCGCGCTGTGACCGACGAGTTTCGCGCCGGCCTTTACGATGCTGACCGCGTAGCCCTGGCGGCGGTTGCGGATCTTCAGATACGGCAGGAAGAATTCGTCGATCAGCTTGCCGACGGTAGCGTGGTCGTCCGCGGCGATCGCGCGGTAGAAGTCCATCGCGGTCTTCGGGATGAAGTTGAACACGGCCGACGAGTACACCGGCACGCCCAGCGCCTTGTAGGCCGCAGCGTAGACTTCAGCGGTCGGCAGGCCGCCGAGGTACGAGAAACGGTCGCCGAGGCGGCGGCGGATCGACACCATGTTCTCGATCTCGCCCACGCCGTCCTTGAAGCCGATCAGGTTGGGGCAGCGCTCGGCCAACCCTTCGAGCATGTCGGCGTTAAGCTTGGAGTTGGCGCGGTTGTAGATGATCACGCCCATGTTCGGCACCGACTTGCAGACTTCTTCCGCGTGCGCCGCGATGCCTTCCTGGCAAGCTTCGGTCAGGTAGTGCGGCATCAGCAGAATGCCGTTTGCACCGTGGCGTTCCGCTTCCTGGGCGTAGGCGATCGCCACACGGGTCGGGCCGCCGGCGCCGGCGAGAATCGGCACCTTGCCTTTGCAGACTTCAGTGGCAGTGCGCACGACGTTCGAGTAGTCGTTATGCGTGAGCGAGAAGAATTCACCCGTGCCGCCGGCAACGAACAGTGCCGAAGCGCCGTACGGTGCGAGCCATTCGAGGCGCTCGGCATAGGTGTCGGCGCGAAAATCGCCTTGTTCGTCGAAGTCGGTAACGGGGAAGGACAGAAGGCCTTCGGAAACGATCTGCTTGAGTTCCTGCGGTGTCGTCATGATGAATATCCAGGGCGTCGAATAGGGGCCGTGAGCGAGGGCCGTAAAAGGTTGTATTTGGAAATCGAGAATTCTTATACGTCATCGTACAACAACGAATCGACTAACTCAACGGTGTTTTCGCGGCATAATGCTCGTCATAGGGTAAATACGGAACTCTGGGTAATCTTTCATGTTGTAGGATGACGTATGAATGATTGCCGTAGCAGGCGTGAAATCGCCACAAGGATCGATGTAATGGAACAAACCCCGCTCTACATTCGCGTTCACCCCAATGACAATGTCGCGATCGTCGTCAACGACGGCGGTCTGGGAGAGGGCGCCGTGTTTCGCGATGGCCTCGCACTGCGCGAGCGTGTTCCGCAAGGGCACAAAGTCGCGCTGGCCGATCTCGCGGAAGGCGACGAGGTCATCCGCTATAACGTGGTGATCGGTTACGCGCTGAAGGCGCTGCCGAAGGGCAGCTGGATCAACGAACACGTGATCCGTATGCCGAGTCCGCCCGGGCTGGAAGATCTGCCGATCGCCACCATCAAGGCGCCGGACATGCCGCCGCTGGAAGGCTTCACCTTCGAGGGTTATCGCAATGCCGACGGCTCGGTCGGGTCGCGCAACATTCTGGCGATCACGACCACGGTGCAATGCGTGGCCGACGTGGTTCAGCATGCGGTCACGCGTATCAAGGCCGAACTGCTGCCGCTCTATCCGAATGTCGACGATGTCGTGAGCCTCGGGCACACCTATGGCTGCGGCGTCGCGATCGACGCGCCGGACGCGATGGTGCCGATCCGTACCGTGCGCAACATCAGCCTGAATCCGAACTTTGGCGGCGAGGTGATGATGGTCAGCCTCGGTTGCGAGAAGCTGCAGCCCGAACGCCTGATGCCGCCGGGTACGATTCCGATTGCCGCGGCGGCGAATGTCGCCGAAGTGGCCGACATCGGCGACGTCGAGGCCGATCTGAACGGCGGCGTGGTCGTGCTTCAGGACGACGCGCACGTCGGCTTCCAGTCGATGATCGAGTCGATCATGAGAATGGCCGACGGCCATCTGAAGCGGCTCAACAATCGCCGCCGCGAAACCTGCCCGGCCGCCGATCTGGTGGTTGGCGTGCAATGTGGCGGCAGCGACGCATTTTCCGGGCTGACCGCGAATCCCGCGGTGGGTTTCGCCACCGATCTGCTGGTACGCGCCGGCGCCACGGTGATGTTCTCCGAAGTGACCGAAGTGCGCGACGGGGTCGATCAACTGACGGCGCGCGCGGCCAACCCGGAGGTGGCTGCCGCGATCATCCGCGA
Source organism: Paraburkholderia sp. BGA-UO-ETr-F12 (assembly GCF_059567945.1). Classification (NCBI taxonomy): domain Bacteria; kingdom Pseudomonadati; phylum Pseudomonadota; class Betaproteobacteria; order Burkholderiales; family Burkholderiaceae; genus Paraburkholderia; species Paraburkholderia sp. BGA-UO-ETr-F12. Next base: position 86,076 of record NZ_JCAQOZ010000057.1, read on the forward strand.
GATGCAGTGGTACGACGATTATCTGAAGCGCGGCGGCGCGGACCGCAGCGCCAACACCACGCCGGGCAACAAGAAGGGTGGGTTGTCGAACATCGTCGAAAAGGCGATGGGCTCGATCATCAAGTCGGGCAACTCGGCCATTTCCGGCGTGTTGTCGCCCGGTGAAAAGGTCCGGCAGAAGGGCCTGATTTATGCCGCCACGCCGGCTAGCGATTTCATCTGCGGCACGCTGCAGGTCGCCGCGGGCATCAACCTGCATGTGTTCACGACTGGCCGCGGCACGCCGTACAGCCTCGCGGAAGTGCCCGTCATCAAGGTCGCGACGCGCTCCGATCTCGCGCGCCGCTGGCACGATCTGATGGATATCAACGCCGGTACCATTGCAACCGGCGCAGCGACAATTGAGGACGTGGGTTGGGAGTTGTTCCGCCTGATGCTCGACGTCGCAAGCGGACGTAAAGAGACCTGCGCGGAGAAGCTCAAGCTCCACAATGCGTTGACGCTGTTCAATCCGGCGCCGGTGACCTGACAGCTCCGCCAGAGCTCATCGTACTGCTGGCAATCACGACAAAGACTGAGATATGACTGACTCGAACCCTGACCGCACGGCGGCGCAAAAGCCTTTCCGCCGTCTTCTGCTCACCGGCGCTGCTGGCAATCTCGGCCAGCAAGTGCGCGGCGCGCTCGCCGCGTGGGCCGATATCGTGCGCGTTACCGATATCGCGCCGCTGGGAGACGTGGCGGCGCATGAAGAAGCCTCGATTGTCGACCTCGCCGATGAAGCCGCGGTTCACGCGCTGCTCGAAGGTGTGGACGCAGTCGTTCATCTCGGCGGCATTTCCGTCGAGGCGCCGTTCGAAGACCTGCTCGAAGCGAATATCCGCGGCCTGTACAACCTCTATTCGGCCGCGCAGAAGCAGGGCGTGAAGCGCATCGTGTATGCGAGCTCGAATCATGCGGTGGGGTTTCATCCCACCACGTCGGTACTCGATATCGATGCGCCGCTGCGTCCCGACAGCCTGTATGGCGTGACGAAGTGCTTCGGCGAGTCGTTGTCGCGCTATTACTTCGACCGCTTCGGTCTCGAGACAGTGTGCTTGCGGATCGGCTCGTCGTTCGAGCAGCCAAAAAATCCGCGCATGCTCGTCACCTATCTGAGCTTTCGCGACCTTATCGAACTGGTGCGTTGCTCACTGTTTACCAACCGGGTCGGGCACGCAATCGTTTATGGCGTTTCCGACAACCGGACCAAATGGGTCGACAACACCAAGGCGGCGTTTCTCGGTTTTCGCCCGCAGGACAGTTCGATCGAATTTGAGCATCTCTTCCCGGTCGCGGCGCCCACCGCCGAGCTCGACGATCCGACCCAGCGTTTCCAGGGCGGCCCGTTTGTGCTGGCGGGTCCGATGGAGCCGAAGCGATGAGCGGCGCGGCAAACCCGCGTGTGGAGCGTGTCGAAGCGGTAAACCAGGCGCCCGCGTCGGTCGGCGAGAGTCCGGTGTGGCGTGCGGCGGAGCAGGCGCTCTACTGGGTGGATATTCCGGCGCAGAAGATTGTGCGGCTGCGGCCCGATTCGGCGGAGCGCTCCGAATGGCAATTGCCGGAGAAGGTGGCCTGTCTGGCGTTCGATCGCCACGGCACGGTGCTGGCGGGCTGCGAGACGGCGCTGTTCTCGGTCACGCTGACCAAGGGTACGTCCGGTACCGAACCGCTGGCCGTGACGCCACGGAGGCTTGCCGCACCGGTCTTCCCGTTCGCCGATATGCGTTTCAACGACGGCCGGTGTGATCGGCAAGGGCGCTTCTGGTCCGGCACGATGGTTCAGGACATGGCAGCGGCAAATCCCGCCGGCGCGCTTTATCGCTTCGATGAGCGCGGCGTGTTGTCGGAGCCTGTTGTCGACGCCTTGATCACGCAAAACGGTCTGGCGTGGTCGCCCGATGGGGCCACGATGTATCTGTCGGATTCGCATCCCCTGCGCCGGCAGATCTGGGCATTCGACTACGACGTCGAGACGGGCGAGCCGCGCAACCGGCGCGTATTCGCCGACCTGCACGATTACGCCGGACGTCCCGACGGCGCGGCGGTGGACGCGGATGGCTGCTACTGGATCTGCGCGAACGACGCGGGTCTGCTGCTTCGCTTTACCCCGCAAGGCAAGCTCGATCGGCAGATTGCCGTGCCGGCCATCAAGCCGTCGATGTGCGCATTCGGCGGCAACAACCTCGATACGTTGTTCGTGACGTCGATTCGCCCCGCCACCGGCGCGAGCGAACACGACGGCCATCTGTTCGCCGTCCGCCCCGGTGTGACGGGGTTACCCGAGCCTGAGTACGCAGGCGAACTGTGAAGAAATGACGTCCATGTGACTGGGCGCCGGGGTATTAGCACGTCGGCGCCCAACAGTAGTCGTCATTTATTCATCGCTCGTCGTACAACATAGTGGCGAAAATGCCACTTTCAGGTCATCTTCCTCTCTACGAAAAATATAAACCCACAAGATAGGGACTCGACGAATAGCCTTGTATATATTGGCTTTTATCCGAATTTAAACTCGGAAACTCTTACGTTCAACTTGCCTTCGTGCGGGTAAATACCGGCTGTACAACTTAGCTTACGTTTTATAGACTTCATATGTCGTCGTACAACATGTGAGACCAAACAGATTTATTTCGAGACACGTTTGGCCGCTGCACAAGGAGAGCGGCGTTCTCCGCGCGCGATCGACGCGCGCGAGGTTCAGCCGATGCAGTTGAAGCAAGGAAGTCTGATTGTCAGAGAGGAGTGCTGAGCATCTGTGCCGGGGAAAAAACGCACAGATCCGCACGTTATCACTCTCTCCCCGAAAGTGGGGTGATCGTACGGCAGAGAAAAAGCGCGGCATTTTTTGAAGCCGGGAGACGCATTAAAACCATGTCGCAACATCCGCACGCGGCCCGCCGCAATCGATTGGATGATCTATTTTTCAAGGAATGTCACGATGAACAAGAAGTTTGCCTCTTCCCGTGTCTCGATGATTGTCGCGGCCTCCGTGCTGGCGTTCAGCACCGTGTCGGCACACGCTCGCGTGTTCCGCGTGTCGGACGTGCATGGCGACACCTATCCGACCAATATGGCCGTGAAGTACATGGGCGAAGAAATCAGCAAGGCAACCGGTGGCAAGGATTCCGTGAAGGTCTTCGGCAACAGCGCGCTGGGCTCCGAAAACGACACGATCGATCAGGTGCGTATTGGCGCACTGGATATGGCGCGCGCCAACGGCGCGGCATTCAACGAGATCGTGCCTGAATCAATGATCCCGTCGCTGCCGTTCCTGTTTCGCGACATCGACCATTTCCGCAAAGTGATGTACGGCCCGGAAGGCCAGAAGATTCTCGACGCCTTCTCGGCGAAGGGCATGATCGCGCTGACGTTCTATGAGAGCGGCGCGCGCTCGATGTACGCGAAGAAGGCGATCCATTCGCCTGCCGACATGAAGGGCCTCAAGGTGCGCGTGCAGCCTTCGGACCTGATGGTCGACGAAATCAAGGCGATGGGCGGCACGCCGACACCGATGCCGTTCGCCGAAGTCTATACCGGCCTGAAGACGGGTCTCGTGGATGGCGCTGAGAACAACCTGCCGTCGTACGAAGAAACCAAGCACTTCGAGGTCGCGCAGGTCTATTCCGAAACCCAGCATTCGATGACCCCGGAAGTTCTGGTGTTCTCCAAGAAGGTATGGGACACGCTGACGCCGCAGGAGCAGGCCATCATCAAGAAGGCAGCGGCCGACTCGGTGCCGTACTACGAGAAGCTGTGGACTGCGCGCGAAGCTGACGCGGCCAAGACAGTCGCCAAGGGCGGCGCGACGCTCATCCCCGCGTCGCAGATCGACCGTCCGGCTTTCGTGAAGGCGATGCAGCCGGTCTGGGCGAAGTATGAAAAGACTCCGCAAATGAAGCAGCTCGTCGACGAAATCCAGGCAATCAAATAAGTTCGGAAGTAACTCGGTGGAGAAAGACCTGGCGGCACCTGCTGCGGGTCTTTCGTGCCGTGCGGGTTCCTGATCTGTCCGGTGACGGGCGGCAGGATTCCTGAATATTAAAACCAGGTCCGATGTAGGCAAGGATGGGGTCAATGAGTTTCATGAAGCGCCCAAATGATGTTCTCTTTCGCGTGCTGGTTGTCGTGGCGTCGGCGAGTCTCGCCACGCTGTGCCTGCTGGTGATCTATAGCGTGGTGATGCGCTATGTTTTCAGCGATGCACCGGATTTCGTCGAACCCATTGCGCTGCTGCTGGTGATCGTGATCGCCATGTTCGGCGCCGCGCTCAAGGTTCGCGAAGGCGGTCATATCGGGCTTGACTCGCTAGTCAAGAAATTGCCGCCGAAAGGCCAGGTGGTCGCGCATGCGTTCCAGCATCTTTGTCTGATCGTGCTGGCCGTGGCGATTTTCTTCGGCTGCCTGCAGATGGCCGAGACGACGATGGACGACAAGATTCCAATTCTCGGTCTTCCGGAAGCGCTTCGTTATGTGATCCCGGTTATCGCCAGCGCCTGCATCGCTCTGTTCTCGCTAGAGAATCTGCTGGGGCTTTTCGCACAGAAACACAAATAGAAGAATCATGGAACTTGCCATCCTCTCAGTTAGTTTCCTCGTTTTCCTCGTATTCGGGGTTCCTGTTTCGTTTGCGCTGGGACTTTCGTGCGTCCTGACTTATCTGTATGAAGGCTTGCCGGCGGCCACCGCCATGCAGTCGATGATTTCGGGGATGAATGCGTTTTCGTTTCTCGCCGTCCCATTCTTCATTTTCTCGGGCGAGTTGATGTTGCACGGCGGTATCGCCGACCGCATCCTGCGTTTCGCGCAGGCCACCGTGGGCCATTTCCGCGGCGGCCTAGGCATGGCGAACGTGGTTGCGTGCACGTTGTTCGGCGGCGTGTCCGGCTCGCCGACGGCAGACACGTCCGCGATGGGCGGCGTGGTCATTCCGCTGATGAAGCGTGAAGGCTACAGCGCGGCCTACGCGGTCAACGTGACGACCCATTCGTCGCTCGCAGGCGCGTTGATGCCCACCTCGACGAACATGATCATTTACGCGTTCGCGGCTCAAGGCATTACTGGCACGTTGAACGGTCAGCGGCTGAGCGGCGTGTCGATCGGCGATCTGTTGTTCTCCGGTCTGTTGCCGGTGCTGTGGGTGATGGGTTTCGTGCTTATCGCCGCGTACTGGCAGGCGGTCAAGTTCGGCTATCCGCGCCGTCCTGACGGCTCGACCGAATTGCAGCGTTTTCCCGGCTGGTTCGCGGTGGCCCGCACGTTTCTGGGCGCGCTGCCGGGCTTGATGGTGATCGCGATCATTCTGTTCTGCGTGGCAAGAGGGATTGCCACCGCGACGGAAGCGGCAGCCATTGCCGTGGCTTACTCACTCGTGTTGACCATCGTCGTGTATCGCACGATGACGAGGCAGAAGCTCTTTCATGCGCTGTCCAAGGCGGCTAAAACCACCGGCGTGGTGCTGCTGCTGATCGGCGTGTCGAACATGCTGCGCTACCAGATGGCCTATCTGGAGATTCCCGACGCAATCGAACACATGCTCGACGGCGCAACGAGCCACGCATGGCTGATGCTGCTTTACATCAACATCATCCAGATCTTCCTCGGCACCTTCGTCGACATGGCGGCGCACATCCTGATCACGACCCCGTTGTTCCTGCCGATGGCGATGCACGCCGGCGTGGGCCCAGTGCAGTTCGGGATCATGATCCTGCTGAACTGTGCGTTGGGGCTCGTGCATCCGCCGATCGGCTCGGTGCAGTTCATCGGTTGCGCGATCGGTAACGTGTCGATCGGTGAGACGACCAAGGTGGCGTGGCCTTACTACCTGGCGATCTTCAGCGCGATCAACATTGTGACGTATGTACCGTTGTTTTCGACGTGGTTGCCTAGCCTGATCAATGGCCACCCGGTGTTTTAACGCTTGATCAGGAGTCGGCGCCTGTAGAGGACTGCCAGACACGAAGAATAAGTTTTTTTACAGAGGAGCAGAAATGAAAAAGGCAATCGCAACCTCGGCCCTTGGGTTGGTCGCCCTCGGCGCGCACGCTCAGAGCAGCGTGACGTTGTACGGTATCGTCGATACGGGGATCGGCTATCAGAGCAGCCAGACGTCACTTGGTTCGACGTCGGGCGGCCGCTCGGTGATCAAGATGGTGAACGGCATCTGGGCGGGCAGCCGCTTCGGCCTGAAGGGCGGCGAAGATCTGGGTGGTGGCACGAAGGCGATCTTCCAGTTGGAAGAAGGCTTTAACAGTGCAACCGGCGCGCAGTCCGTTTCCGGCCTGGCGTTCAACCGTCAGGCGTATGTCGGCGTGACCAATGCCAGCTACGGTACGCTGACGGCAGGCCGCCAGTACACCTCGTACTACACGTTGCTGTCGCCGTATAGCCCGACCACGTGGCTGACGGGCGCTTACGGCGCACACCCGGGCGATATCGATTCGCTGGATACGCTGTACCGCGCGAATAACTCGCTGGTGTACACCTCGCCGAGCATGCATGGCCTGACGGTGAGCGGTTCGTATTCGCTGGGCGGCGTGGCAGGCAGGACCAATGCCGGCTCGACGATCAGCGCGGCGGTTCAGTACCTGAACGGTCCGTTCGGGATCGCGGCGGGCTATCAGCGCATCAACAACTCGACGCTGGGCGGCGGCGCGTGGGGGGCTGATTCCACGACCTCGAATGCCGGCGCGCAGACGGCTGTGTCGGGTATCAACAACGGCTACCAGACGGCGCAGGCGCAGCAGCGCGTGGCGGTGACGGGCGGCTATGCGTTCAGCTCGCAATGGGACATCTCGTTCTCGTACTCGAACGTGCAATACGTCCCGGGCGTGAACTCGGCGTTCCACAACGAGGCGATCTTCAATACGGCTGGCGCTGTGCTGCACTACAAGCCGCTGACGGCGCTGGACCTGGCCGCCGGCTATAGCTACACGCGCGCAACGCAGGCGAATGGCATTACGAGCGCGGCGAGCTATCAGCAGTTCAATCTCTCGCAGTACTACAGCCTCTCCAAGCGGACCGGCCTGTACGCGCTGGAAGCTTACCAACGTGCGGGTGGCCAGACTCTGGCTCCGAACAAGGCCGGTACGTCCACGAGCATCATCAACGCAACGGCCGACATCGGCGACGGTCAGAACGGCGCACCGTCCTCGTCGCGCAGCCAGTTTGCGGCAGGCGTGGGCATCATCCACCGGTTCTGATCGGTCTGGTGGCGTGGCGGCGTCTGCTGATGCCGCCACAGCGACGCGAGTCGAATACGCGTCGCCGAAAAGACCTGCTGCGCGTGCAATACGCGCAGCATTTTCACTTACCTCATGCGTCCGCTTCGGACCACAAACGCCCACCTGTTGCCCAGTTTTCGCGCTTGACGTCGGTCAGAATGATATCCACTGAGTTCGGCTCGACGCCGAGCGATTCGCAAGTCGCTTTGGTAATGGCCTCGACGAACTGACGTTTCTGTTCCAGCGAGCGGCCTTCGAAGAGTTCGATATGAAACGTGGGCATTGCGTGACTCCGTGGTGAATAGCGTAGCGTTGAAAAATGAATCTAGTCCCGGTACGTACGATCGAGCCGGTCGAGCTTGCGTAGCAAGGCGGGCCATTCCAGCGCGCCTTCGATTGCACCGCCGTCAAACAGTTGCTCGGCTGTGCGAGCGGCTACGGCATCGCTCGGCACGACGAGTTCGCTGCCGCACGCCTGCGCCTGCAACTGGATTTCGCAAGCCTTGATCAGCGTCGCCATCAACACATAAGCTTCGGCAATCGTGCGGCCGGCGGTGAGGGTGCCGTGATTGCGCAACAGCATGGCAGGTTTGTCGGCGAGATGCGCGACGAGCCGTTCGCCCTCGGCCGGCGTAAAGGCGAGGCCTTCGTAATCGTGATACGCGAGGTGGCCGTAAAAGCGCAGTGCGTGCTGCGACGCCGGCAGCAATCCGGCCGGTTGAGCGGAAACCGCCACGCCCGCGGTATTGTGCAAGTGCATCACGCAGAACGCGTCGGCGCGGGCCGCATGCACGGCGGCGTGCAGCGCAAAACCGGTGGCGTTGACCGGATGTTCGCTCGCGCCCACGACGTTGCCTTCGATATCGATCTTCACCAGGTTTGACGCGCACACTTCGTCGAACGCGAGACCGAACGGATTGATCAGGAAGTGGCCCGGTTCGCCGGGAATGCTGGCCGAGATATGCGTGTAGACCAGATCGTCCCAGCCGTTGAGCGCCGCGAGGCGGTAGGCGGCGGCCAGGTCGACGCGGGTCTGCTGTTCGGCTTCGGACCTCGGCCCTGCCTCGGTGACACGGCCGGTGGGCGTATGGGTGAACGACATGTGTGTCTCCTGAGATTGCCTGGTGGGTTCGGGCTGCGGTTGCGCCTAACCCGCGCGTCTGACCGATGCAGACGACGTTCCGGCCGAAGCCGGCGACGTGACACGCCGTCCGGTTCCGCCATGCGCGGCCGGTTCGGACACTGCCGCGGCATGCGCGAATCGGCCAGCGAGCCACTGCATGCTCCACGTCGCGAGTACGAACGGCGCAGTCATGGCCGGCAACGCATAGTAGGTGGCAGTCATTTGCAGCGCCACGGAAAGCATCACGCCCCCAAGCGTCGCCGCGATGCCGGAATCGGCCAGCGCGATCGCCGTCAGCACGCCATTGAATCCTAACAGGCCGGCGTCGAACGAGCCCGGGCTCGCGCCGAGCAACAGATGCGCGGCGCTTGCCAGGGCCGCGCCGGCCAGCGCCCACAACGCATGCCGTCTTGAAGCAGCCGCAATGCCGATCAACACGAGCAAGCCCGGCAGCGCGCCAGACGCAAAACCGGTTTGCGCGAATCCGGCGAGTACGCCGCTGCTCAATTGCGCCGCCCGAGGCGCGTGCTCTGTGAGGGAGAGTGTTTGCTGCGTGACGCGTGTCGCGAGCGGCAGCCAGAGCCACGTGACAATCAAACAGGGACTAGAGAAATAGCCGAGCCCACGCGCACGCAGCCAGCGCGACCACGGTTCCAGCAGCCACGCAGTCCCTGTCGCGGCCAGAATCGCCACAGCGGCGGCGGTCGCATTGTCGGCGATGAAACTGAATGCGGCGAGACCGGCCAGCGCACCATTAAAGCCGTGCAGGCCGGCCTGCGTGTCGTCTTCCGGAGATCCGGCCAACACCGCGCTGACGTTGGCCGCGACTGCGCCCATCAACGCCGCGCAGGCGAGGCGCGGATCGCATAGCAGCCATGCGGCGAGCAGACACGCGCCGGTGAACGCGTTCGGCTGCAGCACGATCTGGCCGAAACTGCGCAACAGGGTGCGCATGGCGGCGGATTGTGCTTCGGTTGCAGGGGCGAGCATGATCAGGGGCGGCGAATTCGAGGCGGCGTGACGCTGCCGCGTGCGGTTCAGACGCGCGCGGCGGGCCAGGTTGACGGTGAACCGCGAGCATAGGCCACTTGCCTCACGTCAGGCATCGTCAGATGTTGATAGTGGCTATTTGCGACACGTATGCTGGATGGCGCCATGAGCTGGAAAATCGCGCGTTCGGCGAATCGAAAGCTTTCGCGCTAGGATAAGAATCCGGCGCGCATGCCGTTCCGGTTCATTCCATTCCATTCCAGAAGGAGACTGACTGATGCGTGAACTACGGTGGGCATCGGAAGAGGGCGACGGTTTCGAACATCTTGCGTTCGAGGCGCGCGCGGACGGCTTCGCGGTGGAAAGCGTCCTGGTCGGGCAGCGCTACGGCAAAGCGTACGGCCTGCACTACAAGGTACGCAGCGACGAGCAATGGCGGACGATCTATGCGTGGCTGAAGATCGTCGGCGGCGCCGAGCTGGAATTGCACGGCGACGGTGCCGGCCATTGGCGCGATGGAGATGGCCACGTGCTGAAGGCGATTGAAGGGTGCCTCGATATCGATATCGCCGCCACGCCCTATACGAACACCTTGCCGATCCGCCGTCTGCAACTGGCCGAAGGCGAGCGCAAGCCGATTTCCGTCGCCTATATCTCGACGCCGGATTTGCAGGTCACGCGTGCCGAACAGGCGTATTCGTGCATCGAGTTGAATCGGGTGTATCGCTACGAAGGCATCTTCCGCAATTTCACCGCGGACCTGACGGTGGATGAAGACGGCCTCGTGATCGACTATCCGACGCTATTTACACGCCTGCCGCGCGAGCGTTGACCTGCGTCGAGGTGTCGGGACCGCCGCCTTCCGATGGACGCTGGACCTGGTGCAGTTCCACGAAGCGCTCGATGCCTGCCGCGATGCGTTCGGGCTCGCGCAGTACCACCCAATGACCGGCATCGATTTCGGTGCGGCCGTATGCACCGAGCCAGCCTTCGAGCCCCACGGAGAGCTCGGGCCCGACGTAGCGATCGCGCAGCGGCACGATGAATTGCACGGGCGCATGTGCATGGCGTGCACGTGGATGCAGCAGCCTGTCGATGAAATTGGCGCGGTAGAGATTCAGGCCGTTGATCGCGTTGCGCATTTGCGCGGGGTCCCGCTCGGGGCGCACCCGTTCCGTCAGGCGCAGCCATAACGGCCACATGCGTGCGCCGCCCGTACGCCATACCAACTCCGGCAGCAGCGGCAGGTGAAAGAAAAAGATGTACCAGGACTTGAGCGTTTGCCGAAGACTGCTGCCAAATGGGCGCTTTGTTGTCTGATGGACTCCGGGCTGTTCCGCACGCTCAACGCCGGCGGCTGAACTCGCGCCGCGCAAGCCGAACGACGCATGGTCGAGGCACGGTCCGGAGATCGACGTATACGACGCAATACGGCCTTTGAAGGCCGGGTCGGTGACGGCTTCCCAGCTTTGAATCGACCCCCAGTCGTGACCGACCAGGTGAAACGGCCGTGTGCCGCAGGTTGCATCGGCCACAGCCGCGAGATCGGCGGCGAGCCGCTCGAGCCGGTAAGCCGCGCGCGCTTCTGGCGCACCGGAAGCGCCGGCCCCGCGCACGTCGTAGCTGATGACACGGTAGCGCGCGTCGAGTTGCGCGCGCACCGGTTCCCACACCGCGGCCGAATCCGGATAACCGTGCACCAGCACGAGCGGCGGTGCGTCGCGCGGTCCGCTCACGTACACCGCGAGCCGCACGTCGCCGGCTTCGACCGACAGCGTGTCGCGTATCATGCGGCCGCCTGCACGCCGCGCCGGGCGGCTTTGCGGGCGCTTGGCGTGGCCGCGTTGGTGGCGTCAACCGCGGCCACGAGGCCGTCGATGCGCGATAGCTGCGCACGATTGTCGTGATCCCACGGATGGAAGCCTGGCCGGAAAAAGCTCAGCCACTCCCCGGCAATACGCGGAAACACGCCGTGGCGCGGACCGTACAGATACTTCACGACGCGCCACATGCCGCGGATATGGCCGCCGCGTTTGCGATCGGCGATCAGCAGGCGCACGTGGTAGTCGAACACGATCAGCCAGAAGGTCAGCGTGGTGGCGAGCATCGTGCCGGTGCGCAGCAGGTAGCGTCCGAGGCCGGGCTTCAGCACCGTATTCCACACGTCGTAGGAAACCGACTTGTGTTCGGTTTCTTCGAGCGCATGCCACGTCCACATCTGCGTATAGCCTTCGACCGACCCGCCGATACGCGATGCGTCCTCCAGCAGCAGGCCCGCCAGCATCGCGGTGTAGTGTTCGAGGCAGACCGTGACCGCGAGTTGATACGAATGCGGCAGGATCTTGCGGCCGAAGTTGAGAATCGCCCACAGGCGCTTGTCGAGCTTATGCGCCGGTAAGCCGGCTTCCTGCAGCAGATCGTTGTATTCGATGTGTTCGCGCGTATGCATCGCTTCCTGACCGATGAAGCCGAGCACCTGCTTCTTCAGCACGGGGTCGTCGATCTGGTCGCGGTAGTTGCGCACGCTGTCCATGAAAAAGCGCTCACCGGCCGGGAACAGCAGTGAAAGCGCGTTGAAGAAGTGGGTTACGTGCGAGCCCTGCACGTGCCAATCGCAGGCACGTTCCTGCGGTAAATTGAAACGGAGGTCGCGGCGAACCGGCATCATGGCCTTTCTCCTTGTGATCCTTTATATGCTGCTGAATGTGCTGATCGGACGGTCTGCATGGTGTGAGATGACGGTCTGCGCATCAGGCACGCCGCCCGTCCACTTGCGCGGCGCGGCGCGCGCGCTTTTCCGCAATGCGCTTCATGCGGCGCGTCTGCATCACGACCAGCGCCTGGTAGGCCGCCGGCAACGTACGAGCGAGCCAGTCGGCGGCGCGGGCGTCGCGGCCGATCAGCACGCGCCGCTTGTTCTTGCGCACGCCGTCGAGAATCACGCGTGCGGCTTCGTCGGCGGTGGTGATGAAAAACTTCTCGAAGTCGTCCTTGCCTTGCTGTTCGTTTTCCAGCATGAAGCCGACCATGTTCGATGAGATCCGGCTCGACTGCGCGATGCTCGTGCGAATGCCGCCCGGGTGCACGCAGGTCGCCGATACGCCGCACTTCATCAGATCGAGTTCCTGGCGCAATGCTTCCGTAAAGCCGCGCACGGCGAATTTGGTCGCGTTGTAGCCGCTCATGCCGGGTTGCGAGAACAGGCCGAATACGCTCGACGTATTGACGATGTGCCCCGCACCCGACGCCTTGATATACGGCAGAAACGCTTTCGTGCCGTGCACCACGCCCCAGAAATTGATGCCGACGATCCACTCCAGGTCGGCGTACTCCATGCCTTCGATGGTGCTCGACAGCGCGACGCCCGCGTTATTGAACACGAGGTTCACACGCTGATGCTGCGCGGCTGTTTCGGCGGCCCAGTCGAACATCGCGGCGCGGTCCGACACGTCGAGCACGCGCGTGGTGATGCACAGCGGCGAGCCGACCACATGCGGTGCGGCAGCCTGCGCGAGTTGCGCGGTTTCGGCGAGGCTCGTGGCATTGCGGTCGGCCAGCGCGAGGTGGCAGCCTTCGCGCGCCAACTGAATCGCGAGCGAACGGCCCATACCCGAGCCCGCGCCGGTGATGGCGGCTACTCTGTCGGTGAAGTTCTTCATTGGCTTATCTCCTGTCCTCTCTGAACGGTGCCTTGTCGTTATCGTTTTTCAGGTTGCTTCCGCCGACGTCGTCGTTGCATTGCCGTGCGCATGCACGGGCTGCGACTGCGAGCCCGGGTGTGCGCCCAGCGGCTGCGCCGCGGGCGAATACGCGAGGTAGTCGTCCATGCTGAAAGTGCGGGTTGCCTGGCGGAATTTGTAGGCGAATCCTGGCCACAGCGTGGTGTTCTTGCCGGTCTTCGGATCGAGATACCAGCTCTTGCAACCGCCCGTCGACCAGATCGCGCGGCCGAGTTTCTGCTGGATCTGTTCGTTGTAGGCGCGCTCGACGTGGGGGCGCACTTCGATCGCAGCGGCGCGCTCTGCGTTCATCGTCTTCAGCGCGCGCAGCACGTATTCGACTTGCGACTCGATCATGAACACCATCGAGTTGTGACCGAGGCCGGTGTTCGGGCCGACGATCATGAAGAAGTTCGGATAACCAGGCAGCGTCGTACCGAGATACGCATGTGCGCCATCGCGCCATGTGTCGACGATATCGATGCCGCCACGGCCACGCACCACGCCCGCCGGGAACGGATCGGCCACCTGAAAGCCGGTGCCGAAGATCAGGCAGTCGGCCGGATGGCGCGCGCCGTCGGTCGTGATCACCGCGTCTTCTTCTATGCGGGCAATGCCGGTGGTTGTCACGGACACGTTCTGGCGCGACAGCGCGGGGAAGTAGTCGTTCGAGATCAGGATGCGCTTGCAGCCCATCGTGTAGTTCGGTGTGAGCGTGGCGCGCAGTTGCGGATCGGGCACCTGGCGGCGCAAGTGCCGCTCAGCGACTTTCTGCGCGGTCTTCATCAGCGAAGGATGAATCGCGAAGCCGAAAGCGCGCGATTCGAGCATGCAGTAGAGCGCCGAACGCATGATCTTCTGCGTGAACGGTAGATGCCTGAACAGCCACTGCTCGAACGGCTTCACCGCGCGGTCGGCCTTCGGCATGATCCACGGTGGCGTGCGCTGGAACAGGTTCAGATGCGAGACGCGCGGCGCGATCTGCGGCACGAACTGGATCGCGCTCGCGCCGGTGCCGATCACCGCGACGCGTTTGCCTTCGAGCGGATACGTATGGTCCCAGTGCTGGGAATGGAACGCTTTACCCTTGAATGTCTCGATGCCCGGAATGTTCGGAATGGCCGCGCGCGAGAGTCCGCCCATTCCCGAAATCAGCACGCGGGCGGACCAGCGCTGGCCGTTTGCGAACGTCAGTTGCCAGCGGTGGCGGGTTTCGTCGTAGATCGCGGAGGCAAGTTCATGCCCGAAGCGCAGATGACGCTGAATGCCGAACCGTTGCGTGCACGCTTCCAGATACGCGCGAATTTCCGGCTGGCGCGCGAACATGCGGGTCCAGCGCGGATTCGGGGCGAAGGAGAACGAATAGACGTGGGATTGCACGTCGCAAGCGCAACCGGGGTAGTGGTTGTCACGCCAGGTGCCGCCCACCGAGTCGGCCTTTTCCGCGACGATGAAATCGGTCATGCCGGCCTGGCGCAACCGGATCGCCATGCCCAGGCCGGCGAAGCCCGAGCCGATGATGGCGATATCGGTTTCGATGGGCGCGGATGCAGTGGGCGCCGCGTCGTCGAGGGGCATCATGCGTGCGTTCATCCGATCCGTCTCCTTTTATTCGCTCTTAACTGTTACATTGGTTGATGTAACAATAGAGGCTGTCAACGGATGACGCAAGCAACGGGTTAGACGGGAAACTCTATGGAGCGGAGAAGGCCGTGGCGTAAGGCTCGAGCGCCCTTTGTCCTTTCAGACCGCCAGTGCCTACTTGCCCGCCAGACTGGCTGCCACCTCGCGGTTTTGCCAGACATTGTCCTTCACGGTGATTTTTTGCGGAATCAGATGCGCGCCGTAGAACGCGTCGGCGACGATCTGCTGCGAGCGCACGATTTCGTCGGTCACGGCGGTGGTGCCGTACGGATAGCGGCGCACCCAGGTTTCGACCAGCTTCTGATCCAGACCGACCTTCGGTGCGATCAGCGCGGCGGTTTCCACTGGATGGTCGTTGACCCACAGGCCGGTGACGCGAAGTTGGCCGAGAATCGCGCGGATTACGTCGGGATGCTGCTGGGCGAACTCGCTCGTGGCTTCATAGAAGTTATAGGGACTATTGAGCTCCGAGTAATCGACCAGCGCGCGTGCCTTCAGCGTCTGTTGTGCGGAGGCGTAATAAGGGTCCCAGATCGCCCATGCGTCGACCGTGCCGCTTTCGAAGGCGGCGCGCGCGTCGGCGGGGGCGAGGTAGACCGGGCGAACGTCTTCGTAACGCAGGCCGGCTTTCTTCAGTGCCTCGAGTAGCAGATAGTTCGAACTCGAACCCTTCTGCAACGCGACACGCTTGCCCTTCAGTTCCGCCACGCTGTGCAGCGTCGAATCGCCTCGGACCAGAATCGCTTCGGCATGACGCCCCGAGGGCTCCGCGCCGACATACACGAAGCGCACGCCGCCGGCCTGCGCGAACACGGGCGGCGGCGCGCCGGTATAGCCGAAGTCGAGGCTGTTCGCGTTCAGCGCTTCGAGCAATTGCGGGCCGGCCGGAAATTCGAACCACTTGATGCTGTAGCCGAGCGGTTTGAGCTTTTCGTCGAGTGAGCCTTGTGCCTTGAGGATCGCGAGCAGGCCCGACTTCTGATAACCAATGCGCAGCACGTTGGCCGGCTCGTTAGCCTTGCCGTTGCTGCTCTGGGCGTTCGCGCTCAAGGTGGCGAGCGCCGCCAGCAAGGTGGCGGCGATGTGAAGCGAAATACGGGTATGACGGGCCATCCTGCGAATCTCCATTGCGTTCGATCGATCGAAGATCGTCGCACGGACATCCCGCCGATCAAACGAAGCAATGCAGATTTGAATATGACGCGCGCGCGAACGCGGAGTGACTATTTTCTGGATTTATCTTTCTTCGCCGCGGTGGCTTCGGCCGGATGACCGAGCTTCTTTTCCATGATCGCCGCGACGCGGTCGCCGAGGTAATCGCCGGAAGCCTCTTCCAGCGCGCGGTTCATTTCGCTTTCGACCAGTACCATCGCCAGCGGCCGCACCCGCCAGATTGCGTCGACGAGCGCGGGCACGTCGGCAGGCGGCGGCAGCGCGTCGGCGTCGTAGCGGTCCAACTGGCGGACCACCAGGTCGACCAGTGCCTTGGCGACCGCCTGAAAATGCGGCCGGGCGACGCCCACGGCGTCGAGCAGGTCGGCGAGCGGAATGCCTTCCTTGGCCATGGTCGCGCCGGCGGCCAGCGCGGTGGGGTTGCCGGACACGAAGGAGAGGCCGTCGCGCTCCAGCAAACCGAGATCGACCGCTTTGCCAAGCGCGCTCGGCGAGGCTTTGTCGCCGAACATCTGCAGCAGTTCGAGCAGCGAGTATTTCTTTGGCCGTTCGCGCGACCAGCGTCCGCCGATCGCGGTTTCAAGGCCGAGGATCGAACGCAGATCGTGGCCTTCGTCCACCGCCATGATCAGATCCTGAATGTTCGCGAGCGTGTAGCCGCGCGTGAGCAGATGGTTGATCAGCTTCAGACGCGACACATGCGTGTCGTCATATACGCCGACGCGGCCGCGCTTTTCCGGTGGCGCAAGCAGGCCGCGGTCCTGATAGGCGCGCACGTTGCGCACCGTGGTGTCGGTGACGCGCGCGAGTTCGTCGACCGTGTATTCGTTGCGCGGCGCGGCGCCTGGCGGGACGCTCGAGGCGTCGGGCAAGGGCGGAAAGGGGGGCGGCGTATTGGGCATGGAGGGATTTTAACGCGGTGGCCAACCCGGCGGCGAGTTTGGCGGCGAGTCCGGCTGGCAACGCGATGATTTGCATGGCTCCCGGCGCGGTGCGTCGCGATATGAATCTTCATCGGCATTCAGGACACTGACGGAACGTGAAATGCCGGAATGCCTGGGCGTGCCGTTGGACGACGGGCCGGTGACTTACACCGCGGTGCTGCGCAAGCGGCCCTGACCTTGAGGGACGAATTGAAACCAGCGGCCGGGCTTCAGCCGCGTTCCTGCGCGATGTCGTCCGGCGCGGTCGAATCGCCGGCCCCCAAGGTCCGTTGCATCAGCGTGGTGTCGAGCCAGCGGCCATGCTTGAAGCCCACCGCCTTTAATGTGCCGGTCAATTCGAAACCCAGTTGCGCATGCAGGGACAGCGAGCCGCCGCTGCCGCCGTCGGCGATCACGGCGATCATCTGGCGCCACGGTCCGGTTTCGCAGCGTTCGATCAGCGCCTGCAATAACACGCGTCCCAGTCCTCGTCCGCGATACGCGTCGTTCACGTAGATCGAATCCTCGATCGTGTTCCGATACGCGGCGCGCGGCCGGTATGGCGTCGCGTAGCAATAGCCGGCGACTTCGCCGTCGATCTCGGCCACCATGTACGGCAACCCATGACTGTGCACCGAAGCGAGCCGCGTACGCAGATCGTCGACGGAAGGCGGGATTTCTTCAAACGAAGCGACGCCGGTCAACACGTGGTGGGCGTAGATCGCCTGGATCGCGGGCAGGTCGGCTTCGGTGGCGTCGCGGATCAGCGGGGCGGGCAGTGGCGTCGGGGCGGGGCGGGTGGTGCTCATACGTGTTCCTGTCATGGCCGCTGAATCTGTGAATACGTTTTACTATGCCCGCCGCGCCCGCGAATTTGAAGCGCGTCAAAAATCGCCACGATCTAGAGGCAGTATGGGCGCATGCATAAGTGAGCGGCACGGTCCGCGCCCCGCGTGGCGTGCCCGGCCACACGTCGCGGCCGGGCATTACGGATTCTCGTCGCGCAGCAGCCGGCGCGTGGCGGCCGGCGTGTGATGTGTGGTGCGTTGCGCCGGTCAGTTGTGCGAGTAGGTATCCGGTTGTTTCACATGCCCGCGGTAATGCCGGTGGCGCTTTGCCTTGTGCTTTGGCTTGGCCTTGGGGCCGCTTTTGGCTGGGGCATGGTCAGCGGGCTGCGGTTGCTGCTGGGCTTGCATCGGTTGCGGCTGTTGGGTCTGCGTGCCCGGCGTGGGTGCCGGATGGGCATTGCCGGACGGCAGCGTGCTCTGGCCTTCGCCGAAGCGAAAGGTTTGCGAGGTTTGCGCGTACGCGGTAGCGGACAGCGTCAGGGCGGCGAGTGCCACGCAAATCGAAAACTTCATGAATCCATCCTCCTTCTGAACGAGCCGCTGAGGATACCGCAATGCGGCCTTTGGCTTTTTCGGCGCGTGCAGGCGGTCGCGCCTGGACGGCGTGGGCCGCTGCGCCCGCACCTCACGCGCCCGCTTGCGGAAACACCGGTTCGCCAAGCGTGAGCATCAACCGGTTGGCCCACGCAAAGATCGCGATCGCGTGAGTCAGGTCGAGAATCTCCGCCTGCGTCAGGCCATTCGCTTCGAGGCGCCTGATAGCGTCTGCGTCGACATTTTCAGGGTGATCGGTCAGTTCGATCGCGTACTGAATGATCGCTCGCTCGCGCGCCGTGGTGCCGGCGCTCGACGGGTCTTCGAAAACCTCTTCGATTGCGTCGGTCCGTTTCGCGAGCTGGCCGAATCGTTGTGCATGCACCGAAGCGCAATACACGCAGCCGTTCACGCGCGAGACCACGGTGCTGGCGAGTTCGCGCTCGGCGCGCGGCAAGCCGCCTGGTGCATACATGATCGCGTTGAAAACGCCGGAGCGTTGCCGCAGGATTTCCGCCTGCTGGACCAGCAGGAGATAGTAGTCGGAGGTCTTCGCGTGCGGATGGCTTTCATCGAGCACGGCCAGCTGCTCGGGCATGGCGTTCTCGAGGCTGACCGTGTCGAGCCATGCGCGCCAGCCAAGCGTATCGAAGGTAAAGCCGTTGAACCGGTCAGCCGGCGATGCACTGGTGTTCACCTGGTTCATGCTGCCTCCTGGGCGGCGCGCAATGCCTTCAGGCCCGCTACCACGCGCAATTGATAAGTGACGAATGCAATCAGTTGGGACAGCGCGACGATGCCGCGTGTCGTGATCCCGGTTTGTTGCAGCGTCCGCAGATGCTCGGGGCGTGCTTCGACCGGCCTGAGCACCAATAGCTTGACGTGAGAAAGGATGGCGATCAGGCGCGCGTCGGCGGTGGGGTCGAGCGTACCCGCTTCGATTGCATCGAGCGTGACCCGCTGTGCGCCGGCGGCGATCAGCTTCGCCGTGTAGGCGTCGGCGAGATCGTCGGCCAGTGAGAGACGGGCGGCATGCCATGCGGCAAACAAACGCTCGTGCAGCGACAGATCGGGCAACGCCGGATCGAACAGCGCGTCTTCGCTGCGTTGCGTGTGCAGCGCGACCTTGTCGCGGGCATGGCGCAGCGCGGCGAGCGGGCTGCCCGCTTGCAGGCCGGCGAGGGTGTCGATGGTATCGACAGTGGCGGTGCCGGCGACGTCTGAAAGTGCGGACGATTGGGTCTGTGACGCGAGGTCGGTCATATCTGCTCCGGCGGGTTAATCAGTGTTTTCGGCGGGATCGTTAGCGGCATGCTCTGCTTGCAGATGAGCGCGCGCAGTGCCGGACGATGCATCCGCATCCGTCCATTCATCCCCTTGTAACTCCGCTTTATCGAAGGCGACCAGCGCCTCGTAGTGGCGCTCGCGATCCGCGTCGAACAGGCGGCTCGCGATGCCGCGTGCGAGGCGCTGCGCGCCTTCGCTGATCGCGGGGATGTCGCCGGACAGCTTTCCATGGCTAAGGCTCGCCGCATGATTGAAGCAATGAATCTGCGTCAGCGCCGCACAGGTGCCGGGTTTGCGCTCCTGAAATGCGAACGCGTCGCCGAGGTCCGGCGACTCCGCCAGTTCGTGCGAAGGCAGCGACGGATCCGCGCGATAGCGGTCTTTCCAGCGCCGTACAAAACCGGCGAACGGCGCAAACTCGGTACGCGTGGCGATATCGGAGTGAAAGCCGGTCGCGAAGATCAGAAAGTCCACCACGTAATGGCCTTTGGGTGTTGTTACCGCGAGCGCGCCGTCGAGTTCGTCGAGCGCCGCCACCGGACTGCCGACATGAAAGCGGGCATTGGCATGGCGTGAAACCCGCAGCACGCTGTCTCGCGGCGGTGGCGTCTGCTCGGTCTGTGCATAGTGCAGAAAGCGCCACTTCGATGCGTCGTCGAGATCGGCGAAACCATGCACAAGCCCCGGACTGCCGATGCCGGTCAGCTTGTTCACGCGTGGAATGTCGTCGCGGCGGATAAACAGATCGACGCCGGCCGCCCCCGCTTCGAGCGCGGTCGCGGCGTTGTCGAAGGCGGACGCCCCCGCGCCGACGACACCGACACGTTTGCCGGCGAGCGCGGCGAAGTCGATTGCCTCCGCCGAATGCGCCCAGTAGCGGCGCGCAACCGTATTGGCGATCACCGGTACGAATGGGCCGCCCAATCCGTCACGGCCGGTGGCGAGCACGACATGCCGCGCGAGCAGCGTGCGCCGCGCGCCTGCTTTCCTGAGATCGTGCAGATCGAGTTCAAGCAGACCGTCGTCGCGCGGACGCAGCGAGGTGAGCGCGGTGTCGTTCTGCACCGGCAGATCGAGCACTTCGCGATACCAGCGCAGATAGTCCATCCATTGGGTGCGCGGAATCTTGTAGAGTGCCTCCCACGCGGGTTCGCCGAATTGCGCTTCGTACCACGCGCGAAATGTGAGAGCCGGCATGCGCAGCGCGGGACCCGTGAGCTGCTTGGGCGAGCGCAGCGTTTCCATGCGCGCGAACGATACCCACGGACCTTCGCGTCCCGGTGCTGCGCGATCGAATACCCGCAGATTGTCGACGCCCAGCCAGCGCAATTCCGCCGCCGCGGCGAGCCCCGCCATGCCGCCGCCGATCACCGCGACATCGAGTACGCGTTCGGCACCGGCGAAACGTGGCGGGACCCAGGAGGGCGCGGGTAATTCCAGCCAGCGCAGATCTTCACGCAAGCGGGCTTCGAGATCGGCAAGGCGATTCATGCTGTGTGTTCCGGATGTTTGGTGCGCGTACGAGCGGCACGCGTTTCGCGTTGCAGCAGTGCGTCGTGTTGCTGGGGCGGATGCAGGACCACGCCGTCGAGCAGTTCGCGGGTCGCATGTTCGATGGCTTGCAGCAACGCGTCGACGGCGGCGCGGCGCGGTTTGCCCGCCGGCGTGACGGCGCCGAAGAAGAAAGGAATCGCGCAATCGAGCGGCCGCGCCGTGACGCCTTCGATGGGCAGGCCGAGTCCGGTGGCGGGGTCGACGATTGCGACGCAGGCGCCCGCGCGAGCGGCCATCACCGCGTTCAGCGATGCATTGGTTTCGAGAAACACGTCGGCGGCGATGTGCGCGGCCGCGAACGCTGCGTCGATCCGATGCCGTAGCCGGAAACGGTTCGCCACGGTGACGATGCGCCGTTTCGCGAGATCGCGCAGCGTGATATGCGGCAGCGTGGCGAGCGGGTCGCCGCTCTGCATCAGTGCCACGCAAGGCGCCTCGGCGATCCAGTGGATGTCGAGTCCCGCATGCCCGATCGGCAATGTGACCAGACCGATATCCGCGGTGCGGGTCAGCACTTCATGCACGACGTGTTCAGCCGACAGGCTGCGCAACTGGAATTGCGGTGCGTGCCCGAGCGGCGGCAGCATCGCGATGGCAGGCGGCACGATCGACGCGGCCAGCGCGGGCGTGGCCGCTACACGCAGCGGTTCGGCTTCGCCGAGACCGATGGCGCGCGCCCGCTGCTCGATGGTCTTCAACCCGACCAGCGAACGCTCGACTTCTTCGTAAAGCAGAAACGCACGATGCGTCGGCGTGACACGCGGCCCATTGCGATTGAACAGCGCATAGCCGAGATCCGCTTCGAGCTCCTGAATCTGGCGTGTGACGGCCGGCTGCGAGCGTTCAAGCAAACGTCCCGCACCGGTGATGCTGCCGGCGGACATGACCGCCGAAAAGGCTTCGAGTTGATGCAGCTCCATGACGCGCCCTGGCAATTCGATCTGCGCATTGTAGGGTCGTCTGAATGCGCGATTTATATAATGAATTTCGATATCGACAGCGGAAAAAATGCGAAGGGAATCGGTGTGCGAGCGCGTGGCGCCTCGAGTTTTCTTCCCTACGGCGTCTGTCAAAAAGAAGAAAAATCAATTGCGTCAATGAGATGCCCGCGCGACTCGGCGAGTGACAGTGAATGCTCGTCTGCCGGGTTGCCTTGCGCGAGCGGAGGCATGCTCGTCGACGTGATAACCATATTCCCAAAACTTCGTTGGGCTGCCGGAATTCACCGTGGTTACATGGCCTCACTTTGAAGATGACAGTCGGGGCAAACATGAAACACGTATCCAAATCGTCGCGAACCAACTGGTCGCGCTGGCTGAAAACGCTGCCGGTGCTCGCCGCAGTAATGGGACTCACCGCAAGCTTGCCGGCTCATGCCGGCGCCGCGGCGGGCGAGCCGTATCTGATCGGTGTGAGTGGGCCGCTCACCGGACAGGACGCGCAATACGGCACGCAGTGGAAGCGCGGCTTCGATCTTGCGCTTGAGCAGATCAACAGCCAGGGCGGCATCAAGGGCCGGCCGCTCGCTTACGACTTCGAGGACAGCCGTGGCGACCCGCGCCAGGCGGTCTCGATCGCACAGAAGTTTGTCGGCGACCCGCGCATTCTGCTGGAGTTAGGCGATCTCTCAAGCACGACTTCGATGGCGGCCTCGCCGATTTATCAGCGCGGACAACTCGTGCAATTCGGCTTCACCAATTCGCACCCGGACTTCACGAAGGGTGGCGACTACATGTGGAGCACCGCGCTCAGCCAGGCTGAGGAGCAACCGCTGCTCGCGCACTACGCAACGAAGGAACTCGGCTTCAGGCGCATCGCGGTGCTCTATCTGAATACCGACTGGGGCCGCACCAGCAAGGACATTTTCGCGAAGGCCGCGGTGCAGGACGGCGCACAGGTCGTCGCGGCAGAAGGCTATCAGCCCACTGAGAAAGACTTTCGCGCGACGCTGGTGCGGGTGAACGAAGCGAAACCCGATTCGCTTGTGCTGATCTCGTACTACGCGGACGGTGCGCAGATCGTGCGTCAGGCGCGTTCGTCGGGTTTGACGCAGCCGATCGCGGCCGTGGGCTCGGTCTATTCGCCGAAATTTCTCGAACTCGGCGGCGAGGCCGTAAACGGTGTGTTCACCGAATCGAATTTCTTCCCCGGCGACAAGCGGCCTGAGGTACAGGATTTCGTGCAGCGTTATCGCGCGAAGTACAACGGTGAGCCCGATACGTTCGCCGCGCGTGCGTACGACGCGATGATCGTCTCGGCGGAAGTCATGCGCCGCTACGGCGTGACCCGTCAGGCGGTGCACGACGGTCTGAAGCAGATCAGGGATGTGCCGAGCCTGATCTTCGGCAAGGTGCAGTTCGATCCGCAGACACGCCGCGTGGCCGGCGCGCGCAGCGTGTATCTGGTCGTCAAGGACAACCAGTTCACGCAATGGGACGGTGCGAAGCCACTGGTCGCTTCGAAATAACACTTCGGCAATGCACAGGAAACGCACAGGCAACGCCTGAGCGACGCTTACGTGTCGGCTTGTGTGTCCGCCTGTTTGTCTGTTTTCACCGGATCTGAATGCTATGGCCTCATGGCTCGACTACACGATCAATGGACTGATCGTCGGCAATATCTACGCATTGCTGGCGGTCGGGCTCGCGCTGATCTTCGGCGTGTCGCATCTGATCAACTTCGCACACGGCTCGGTGTACATGATCGGCAGCTTCATCGGCTGGCTGTGTCTGACGCGGCTCGGGTTGCCGTTGCCGCTCGCCTTGCTGGCGGTGGTGCTCGGCTGCGGGCTGCTGGGCATCACGATCGAGCGGATCGGCTTGCGGCCGCTGCAGGGCGCCGCGCGCATCGCTCCGTTACTCGCCACGATCGGCATCAGCTTCGTGCTCGATCAGTGCGCGCAGTTGCTGTTCGGCGCCGATCCCCGGCCGGTGCCGAGCACGCTGCCCGATTGGCATTTTCGGCTTGGCGGTGCGACGATCGGCTCGCTTGATTTGCTGATCGCCGGCATCGGCGTGACGGCGGCAGCCGTGCTCTATGTGTTTCTGCGTTTCACCCGGTTGGGCTGGGCCGTACGCGCAACGGCGCAGGACCGCGACGCGGCGCAACAGATGGGCGTCAACGTCAATGGCGTCAATCAGGCGGTATTCGCGATCGCCTGCGCGCTCGGTGGCGTGAGCGGCCTGCTGGTCGGCATGTACTACAACAGCATCGATCCGGCGATGGGCTTCCAGGCCACCCTCAAGGGCGTGGTCGCGTTGCTGATCGGCGGTCTGGGCAATGTGCCGGGCGCGATTGTCGGCAGCCTGCTGCTGGGCCTGGTCGAGAGCTATGGCGTAGCGATCTTCGGCACCAGTTACCGCGATCTGTTCGCGTTCGTTCTGCTCCTGATGTTTCTGGTGTGGCGTCCCAATGGACTCTTTAGCGGCAGCCGCCGTTTGCCGCCGGAGCCGATGACCGGCACCTTCCTGTCCGCAGGCAAAGCGGTAAAAGTACCGCGCGCCGTGGTGATCGTTCTCGCGCTGGCCGCGCTCGCGTTGCCGTTCGTCGCCACGTCGTCCTATCTCCTGCAAACGCTCACCAATGCCTGGCTGTACGGAATGTTGGCGTTGAGCCTGACGCTGGTGGCGGGCACGGTCGGACAGATTTCGCTTGGCCATGCCGCATTGCTGGTGATTGGTGCGTACGCGTCGGCGTTGCTGTCGATGAACCTCGGCTGGTCGCCGGTCGTGACGATTTTTTGCGCCGGGTTGATCACCGCCGCACTCGGCACGCTGCTGGTCTATCCGGCGTTCCGTTTGCGCGGCCACTACGTGTCGATCGCGACGCTGGGCATTGGCGAAGTCGTGAGCCTCGTGATCCTCAACTGGGACAGCCTGACGCGTGGTCCGCTCGGCATCGCGGGCATTGCGCCGCTGTCGGTGTTCGGCTGGACGCCGGATAGCGCCCGCGCGATTTACTGGTTCGCGCTAGGCGTGCTGATCGTGCTGGCACTGCTGCAAACGCGGCTGTTGAGCTCGCACCTGGGCCGCACGCTGCGTGCGATTCGCGAAGACGAAGTGGCGGCGCGTTCGCACGGAATTCGCCCGAACCGCTACAAGGCGATCGCGTTTGCGTTCGGCGGTCTGGCCGCCGGGATCAGCGGCGGGATCGCAGCGCATCTGTATAGCTACATCAACAACCAGACCTTCGACTCGCAAGTGTCGATCCTCGCCTTGACCATGGTGATTCTCGGCGGGCTCGGCAACGTGCTGGGCGGCATTGTCGGCGCGGTGGCGCTGATCGGGTTGCCGGAGATTTTCCGCTGGGCCGCCGACTACCGGATGCTGATCTACGGGCTGGTATTGCTGCTGCTCGTGCGGTTCAGGCCGCAGGGTTTGCTGGGAACGGTATGACGGAGCGCACATGACACAGACTCTTCTCGACGTGCGCGGCGTGACGCGGCGCTTTGGCGGACTGACCGCGGTGAACGGAGTCGATCTATCGATTTCGGAAGGTGAACTGATCAGCGTGATCGGACCGAACGGCGCGGGCAAATCGACGCTGTTCAATCTGATCACCGGGCTCGATACGCCGGACGCGGGCAGCGTGCGTTTCGACGGTCGCGACATTACCGGCATGCGGCCGGAAAAGCTGGCCGCACTCGGACTGGCGAGGACGTTTCAGCATGGCCGGGTATTCGGCAATCTGAGCGTGCTCGATAACGTGTTGATCGGCGCGCATGCGCGTTTGCGTGTCACCCGCACGGGTTGGCCGATCGTGGGCGCCATTGCCGAAGTCGCGCGCGCGCTCGTCGGGCCGGCTGCGGTTCGCCGTGAAGATGCGGCGCTGCGCGATGAAGTGCGCGAGATCATTGCCGGGTTCGGTGAACGCCTGACGCCGCGCATCGATCATCCGGCTCATAGCCTGTCATATGCGAACCGGCGGCGGGTCGAGATTGCCCGCGCGCTCGCGTTGCATCCGCGCATTCTGCTGCTCGACGAGCCGACGGCCGGCATGAACGAGTCCGAAACCGCCGAAATGCTGGTGCTGATTCAGCAACTGAAAGCGCGCGGGCTGACGATCCTGCTGATCGAACACAAGCTCGACATGGTGATGCGGCTGTCGGATCACGTGATCGTGCTCGACAACGGCGGGAAAATCGCCGAAGGCTTGCCACGCGAGGTGCGCAACGATCCGCGTGTGATCGAGGCCTATCTCGGCCATCGCAATGTCGGCGGCGCGGCGACCGTGCGCGTGGCCGCCTGAACTTTTGCTGGAATATCGACGATGAGCGATGCTTTACTGAAACTCGAACATATCGAAACGTTCTACGGCCCCGTGCAGGTACATTTCGACGTCAATTTTCAAGTGCGGCGCGGGCAGATCGTGAGTCTGCTCGGCGGCAACGCGAGCGGCAAGTCGACCACGATGAAGCTGATTCTCGGTCTGCACAAGCCGCGTGCCGGCAGCATCACGTTCGAAGGCGAGGCGATCGGCGGCCTCAGCACGCCGCAGATCGTGAGGCGCGGTGTCGGCTCGGTGCCGGAAGCGCGGCGGCTGTTCGGCGACATGACGGTGCGTGAAAATCTGCTGATGGGCGCTTATACGCGGCGCGACCGCGCGGCGATCGACGAAGACTATGAGCGCGTGCTGGGTCTTTTCCCGCGCGTGAAAGAGCGTCTGACGCAAAAGGCCGGCACGCTCTCAGGCGGCGAACAGCAGATGCTGGCCATGGCGCGCGCGCTGATGAGCCGGCCGAAGCTGATCTGCATGGACGAACCCACCATGGGTTTGTCGCCGCTCTACGTCGACAAGGTGCTGGAGCTGATCGATACGATCAACCGGCAGGGCGTGACCTTTTTCATGGTCGAGCAGAACGCCAGCCTCGCACTGGAGATCGCGCATTACGGCTATGTGTTGCAGACCGGCCGCGTCGTACTCGAAGGCACGGCCGAATCGCTGCTCGGCGACGAGCGGATTCGCGACGCGTATCTCGGCGGTGAAGCGGCGGCCACGACGGCATCCTGACGGCGATAGTCAGCCGCTTCAAAGATCGAACTGATCGAATTCGCTTTGCAGTTCGCGATTGCGTGCAACGCGTTCGTCGATACCCGGCCCGAGCCGTTCGACAATCGCCGAGATCAGCAGATTGAACAGGCAGGTGAGCGGCGCCAGCGAATCCCAGAACTGGCCGACATCGGTCTTCACCTGCAAAAGATCGCCGTCGAACTCGCGAGCCCACGGGCAGTAGATATCGGTGACGAGCGCGAAGGGCAGGCCGCGGCGCGTGGCGGCTTCGCAATAACGGCGCGCGATCATCGAGTAGGCGCGCGTATCGGTGACGATCAGATAGGGCGACTTGAACTCGGAGTTCAGCGAATCGACATACGAACCCGACATGCCGTCGGAATAGAACACGCGCGGGCGGATGTACTCGAGGTAGCTGTAGAACGCGTTGCTGATGCCGCGCGTGGACTGAATGCCGAGAATATAGACGGCGTCCGCATTCGAAATGCGTTCGGCCACGCGGGCAAACACCGGCGACTGCGCGAGCTGATAGACATGCTGGATCGCGCCGATTTCAAGCTCGAGCGAGTGGGCGAGAGCCGGGTTCGGGGCAGCGTGGGCGACGTCAGGGCCGTTTGCCGCGGGTGGCGTTACGCCGTGCTGGCCGGCGGTGCGGCGAAACGCGTCGAGCCGGTCGGTGATCAGCCACGGGCGCTCCTGGGCGCCACGCAGTTCGCGCTTCAGATCGTCGAGATTCTGGTAGCCGATGCTGCGCAGGAACCGGCCCACCGAAATGCCACTGGTGCCGGCTTGCTGGGCGATCTGGTCGGCGGTTTCGAGGCCGAGCCGTTCGAGATTCGCCAGCATGTAACTGGCGACACGCTTGGAGGTCGGTGTGAGTTCGGCAAAGCGGGCTTCGACGGTTTGTGCAAAAGCGGTCGGCATCGTAGTCGCGGTGCGGGTAGTGGATCGATCATCGGGATGATGACATATTCAACCCGCATTCAACGAATAGTCAGGCCTTTGCGCCGTCCTGAAAATGAGGATGCGCACGCGTGGACGAGCCAACGGCGAGGCTCCGCTCAGACGGCCGGCCGCACCGGCGTGGCCCGCGAGAAGCGCCGGGCGCCCGCCACGCACGCCACCACCACGACGGTCACCAGAATCATCGCGGGCGGTATCTGTTCGTGCAGCAGCAGACCGGCGAGCAGCAGGCCGAAGAACGGCTGCAGCAACTGCAACTGCCCGACCCCCGCGATACCGCCGAGCGCGAGCCCGCGATACCAGAACACGAAGCCGATCAGCATGCTGAAGAGCGACACATAGGCAAGCCCCCACAACGCGGCGTGGCTTACTCCTTCAAACGATGCCGGGCGCGTCCACCAGGCGAGCGGCAGCATCAACGGCAGCGACAGCACCAGCGCCCACGAAATGACCTGCCAGCCGCCGAGATGGCGCGACAGCCGAGCGCCTTCTGCGTAACCGAGGCCGCAGACGATGATTGCCGCCAGCATCAGCGCGTCGCCGAGCGGCGACGCGTCGAGGCCGTGGCGCAACGCGAACGCGACCACCGCGCCGCTGCCGAGCGCCGAGAACAGCCAGAACGCCGGCTGCGGGCGTTCGCCGCCGCGCAGCACGCCGAAGATCGCGGTGGACAGCGGCAGGAGCCCGACGAACACCACGGCGTGCGCGGCATTCACGTGGCGCAGCGCGAGGGCGGTGAGGAGCGGAAAGCCGACCACCACGCCGAGGGCGACGACCACCAGCGGAATCAGATCGCGCTTCGCGGGCCGGGCCTCGCGGAATGCCAGCAGCAGCAACAGACCCAGCGTGCCCGCGATGGTCGCGCGGGCGACCGTCAGAAACACCGGATCGAGGCCTTGCACGGCGATGCGGGTGGCGGGCAGCGAGCCACTGAAAATCAGTACGCCCACCATGCCGCTCACCCAGCCGTTGGTTGTCTTGTCCATTGGAAGAGTCCATGCGGATTGCAAATAATACGCCTAGCATCCGCTTCTGGACGATAAAGGGTAAGCTACGGATCAGTACAATTCGTACAAACTGTACCGAACATGGAGCAGTACAGATGGCGGAAAGTGATAGCAGCCGGACGAGCCCGGGCGCACCGGCCGGCACGCGGGTCGGCGCGGTGATGGACAGCCTGCGCGAGCGTATTGCCGGCCGTTCGTTGATGCCGGGCGCGCGCGTGCCGTCGATCCGCGCGATGACGGAAACACTCGGTGTGTCGAAGT
Organism: Paraburkholderia sp. BGA-UO-ETr-F12; assembly: GCF_059567945.1. Taxonomy (NCBI): domain Bacteria; kingdom Pseudomonadati; phylum Pseudomonadota; class Betaproteobacteria; order Burkholderiales; family Burkholderiaceae; genus Paraburkholderia; species Paraburkholderia sp. BGA-UO-ETr-F12. The sequence goes on from NZ_JCAQOZ010000057.1 coordinate 115,373, forward strand.
CGACCGTGGTGGAAGCGTACGACCGGCTGGTCGCGGAAGGGGTGATCGTGGCGCGGCGCGGTTCCGGGTTTTTCGTATCCGGCCATGCGCCGCCGCTCGCGCTGTCCGATCTCGGGCCGCGGCTGGATCGCGAGGTCGATCCGTTGTGGCTTACGCGGCAGTCGCTGGAGGCCGGTGCAAAGGTGTTCAAACCCGGCTGCGGCTGGATGCCGCCGTCATGGCTGCCGGAAGACGGGGTGCGCCGCGCTTTGCGTGCCCTGGCGCGCGATCCGCAGGCGCCGCTGGCCGACTATGCGAGCCCGCTCGGCCTGCCCGCACTGCGCCAGCAACTCGCCTGGCGGCTCGCGCAGCATGGCGTGGAAGCGCCGCCAGAGCAGATCGTGCTGACCGACGGCGGCACGCACGCGCTCGATCTCGTCTGCCGCTTTCTGCTGGAACCCGGCGACACGGTCCTGATCGACGATCCGTGCTACTTCAACTTTCAGGCGCTGCTGCGCGCGCATCGCGCCCGCATCGTCGGTGTGCCTTATACGCCGAACGGGCCGGATCTGGCGGCATTCGAGCGGGCGCTGATCGAGCATCGGCCGCGGCTCTACGTGACCAATTCCGCGATCCACAATCCGACCGGCGCGACGCTGGCGCCGGCTATCGCGCACCGCTTGCTGAAACTGGCGGGCGAGCACGATCTGCTGATCGTCGAGGACGATATCTTCGCCGACTTCGAGGACGAACCGGCACCGCGCCTCGCAGCGTTCGACGGGCTCGCGCGGGTGGTCTCGATCGGCAGTTTTTCGAAGACCTTGTCCGCGGCCGTGCGCTGCGGCTACATCGCGGCGCGCAGCGAGTGGGTCGAACCGCTGGTCGATCTGAAACTGGCCACCTCGTTCGGCAATGGCCAACTGGCGGCGAGCGTGGTGCATCGTCTGCTGGTGGACGGCACGTACCGGCGGCATCTGGAATCGATGCGCGCGAAACTCGCGGACGCCATGGGCGAAACAATCAGGCGGCTGGGCTATGCAGGTCTTGAAGTGTGGACGCGGCCACGGGCCGGTATTTTCGTTTGGGCGTGCCTGCCGGATGCGCTCGACGCCGCCGACGTCGCGCGTCACGCGTTAGCCGAGAGCGTGGTGTTCGCACCGGGTAATGTGTTCAGCGCATCGCAATCGGCGGCCGGCTTCCTGCGCTTTAACGTGTCGCAATGCAACCGGCCCAAGGTGTACGAGGCGCTGCAACGGGCGATGGAGGTGTCGGCTATGTCGAAGGCGCATGCCTGAACGCACAGTTCTCGCCACCAGCAAGCGGCCTTACTTGCACAGTAGAAGCAGGCGCTCCTGCTCCGTGCAGGCTGAACGCGGTTTTTGCGCAGCTTGCGCCGCGGTCGCGCTGATCGCCGCGCTCCGGTTCGCAAGGCACGCGCGCAAATGTTTTTCCACGGGACCGTAGTATTTCCATCCCCGCACGAGCGTGGGCAATTCGAGTTTGACCTGCTTCCACTTGGGATGCCCGTGCTCCTGAAGATTGTCGAAGTTGGCGCACAGCGAGTCGGCAAAATGATTCAGATTGCCGACGGTGTCGCGCAGACCGTAGTCGTAGGTGACGAGAAAGGCCTTCACCGTCAACGTCGGGACGTCTTCCTTCAGCCAGTTCGGATAGCTGGTGGCGCGGATTGTGGCGGGAAAATAGGTCTGTTTGGCGCGGGCGGTTTCGGGGGCGGCAGGATCGGCCTTCAACAAGCGGATCTGTTGCAGCAATTCAGGGTTCATTTCGTTGAACAGGTTGGCCGGCTGTCCGACCACGATGATCGCCACATCCACTTTCCTGACGATCAGCGCGGCCAGGGCGTCTTCGTTGCTCAGGTGCTGGATGTTCTGCTCGGGAATGGTCTGTCCAAACATCAGGTGATAGAGGGTCGTGGCCGATTGAGCGGTGCCGCTGCCGATCAGGCCCACGCTGATGCTCTTGTCCTTGATGTCGGCGAGGGTTTTCATTGGCGAGTCGGCACGGACCACGACGTTAATTTCCTCGTCGTACAGCGGCATGATCAGCCGCAGCGGCCGGATGGCCGTGCCGGCGTCGGGATTGCCCGCGTTGGCCATATCGATGTAAGCCTGATACACGTCGGACTGCACCAGCGCGAGCTTCACGCCCGGCTCGAAGCGCATGCGCTGCACGTTTTCGGCCGAGCCTTTAGAGGCCAGCACCTCCAGGTCGATGCCGGCCGGCTGCGCCACCCATTTCGACAGGTCCTGGCCGATCTGAATATACGTGCCCCGTTCCGGGCCGGTGACGATCTTGTAGTGCGCCGGCTCGGCGCTTGCCAACGATGACATGACCGTCAGCAACAGCCCAAGGCATCCCGCCAAAAATGTCTTCAGCATGGTCTATCTACCTGTCGGTCAAGGTTGAACTGCCTCGCGCGCCGGCACCTGTGCGACACCGGTGAACCCGCCTGCCATCACATGTTTATGCGCTGTGCGTGCCGTGTCCGTCTGTTGCCGCTCAGAGGCCGCGCGATCGCCGGGGCAATCGGTCTGGCGATGCTTCGGCGGTTTCGCAAACGGCTACGTAATTCGGTATCCAAACGATTGATCGCCGGCCGGGCTGTCTATCGCAGCGTGCGGCTTGAGCGGAGCCCATCCCGTCTCGCGAATCACGCGTGCGAGGATCGTCTTCGCGGTGTCGTTGCCGGTGTCGATAGAGAGTGCCTCATTGGCGTGCTGACGTGCGCAGTTCCACGACTGCTGCGCCGCACATGCTTGCGCTGCCTGCAACGCGGCGTCGCGACGCGCGGCGAGGGGTTTCAATTCCAGCGCCAGATCTTGCGCGTCGGCGTCGCCGGGTTGCAATGTTTGCACTGCGCCGAGCGCCGCTTGTGCCGCGGACAGATCGTTGGCGCGGAGCGCCAGACGTGCTGCCTGTAGCGCTTGCGCGGCATCGCGGAACTGCGGCGTCAGCGGTTTGGCGGGCACGGCCATCGGCGGCGCGATCGGCGTGACTGGAATCGCCGGTGCGATCTTCGCGGGATTGGCAGGATTCGCGGGATTCGCGAGCGCAGTGGGCTTGCTCGCGGTAGTCGGGTTCGTCGACGGCGCCGGTGTGGCCGGTGTGTATAGAGCAATCGTGCCGGTCGCCGTTCTGGCGTCCTGGGGATTGTCTGCCGTTTGCTCGGTGTTGCCGTTCTGCGATTCGTGGTCGCCGCTGAATAGCGCATAAGCGACATACGCTAGCCCGATTGCGCCAACGACCGCGATCGCGATCAGTACCCGGCGCATCGGGAACACGCTGCGGCCGTCAGCATGCGGCGGCTCGGCGAACGGCGGGTCGGCGCGCGCAGGCAGCGTCGCCAGTACCGGCGCTTGCATTGGCGCTTGCATTGGCGGCTCGCCAGGAGCGGCTTCGTCGGTGAGCGCGGTCTGCGCAGCGAGTCCGGTTCCGCTTGGCCTGGTTGGATCGAAGCTGCTTTTTTGCGCGCTTCTGTTCATCGCGCTGGCGCGGCTGCCGGGTATCACAGTGCGTTTGTGCGGATCTGCGTCGAGCGGATGCACCGCGCCGCAATACGGACAATAGTCGACCTGCCGGTACAGGGCGCCGCCACAGCGTCTGCAGGGCATCGGGAAATCCTGGCCGAGTGTTGTCTGGGTGGACATGCTGTGGACCCACCTGTGGGAAACAACGTCGTTACGGCATGCTTCAGATCGGTTTGAGGCAGGCGTGACACCTGCGAAAATCACGATCCACATGCACTGGAGAACCTTGGGGCGCAAGTCCTCGCTTGCGATTCCGCTGCTTGCAATATGTGGCGTTTCGCGGAGAACGTCAATCGACGTTCTCACCTACTTCGGACGTCGGCGCGCTCATTTGTAGGTACGACGAAACACTTCATATGTCGGCAGAACGAATGGGCAGTGTGTTTTTTCATACGCGCTCGCAAGTTCGCGGTGCGCAGGCAATGACGCGAGGGCGCGATCGGCAAAAACGGCAGGGGAGATGAAACAGAACGAGATCGAAGCCCACGGCGTTCGACCTCGTCATCAAGCGCTTGCAGAAAACACGCGCGGCAGACGTGATACGGGGTCAGTGCTTGCGCAGCGGATGATCCTTCAGGAGCCACGCGAGCACGAAGGCCAGTACTACCACGCAGGCCGCCGACAGATAAAGTGTATGCAACGCGCCGGCAAACGCCTGCAGATAATCGTCGCGCAACGCTTCAGGCAACTGATGGATGGCGGCCGGCCCGAGCGCGTGCGGCAATTCGGTATTGGGCGGAATCAGCGTTGCCAGGCGCGCGGCCAGGCCGTTCGAAAACACCGCACCAAAACTGGCGACGCCGATCGAGCCGCCGATCGACCGGAACAGCGTTGCGCCCGACGTGGCGACACCCATATGCCTGAACTCGACCGTGTTCTGCACGGCGAGAATCAGCACTTGCATCACCATGCCGAGGCCGCAGCCGAGTATGCCCATGTCGACATACATCACATGAATCGGCGTGCCGATCTGCAGGCGTGCGAGCAGCAGCATCGCCACAGCCACGAGGAACGTGCCGGCGATCGGGAACATGCGGTACTTGCCGATTCTGCTGATCAAACGGCCGGTTACCATCGACATCACGAACAGGCCACCCATCATCGGCAGCATTTGCATGCCGGCCTGGGACGGCGTCGAACCTTTGACCACCTGCAAGTACAGCGGCAGAAAAGTGACCGAACCGAACAGCGATACGCCGATGATGAAACCGATCAGACTGCTCAACAAAAACGTGCGCTGTTTGAAGAGTTCAAGCGGCATGATCGGTTCGGCGGCGGTGCGCTCTTCGTGGATGAAACCCCAGATTGCCACGAGCCCCATTCCGAGCGTGAACCACAACTGCGGCGACGACCACGGCAGGATCGTGCCGCCCTGGCTCGTGAACAGGATGATGCACGTGAGCGCGCCGGCGAGAAACGCGGCGCCCATGTAATCGATGGTGTGCTTCACGTGCCGTACGTGCGGTTTGAAGACCGCGCCGATCACCGCCAGCGAAATGACGCCGAGCGGCAGGTTGATGTAGAAAATCCAGCGCCATGACAGGTGCTCGACAAGAAAGCCGCCAAGCAGCGGTCCGATCACCGTTGCGAGACCAAATACGCCGCCGAATACGCCCTGATAACGGCCGCGTTCGGCCGGTGGAATCACGTCCCCGATCGCCGCCATCGTGACGACCAGCAGACCTCCGCCGCCGAGCCCTTGCAGCGCGCGCAGCAGAATTAGCTGGGTCATGTTCTGGGCGACGCCGCACAGCGCCGAACCGACGAGGAACACCACGATCGCGGTCTGCAGCACGATCTTGCGGCCGAACAGATCGCCGAACTTGCCGTACAGCGGCACGACGATGGTGGAGGTGAGCAGGTAGGCGGTCACCACCCATGACAGGTTGTTGAGCCCGCCGAGTTCTCCGACGATGGTCGGCAGAGCGGTCGAGACGATCGTCTGATCGAGCGCGGCGAGCAGCATGACCAGCAGTAACGCCGGAAACAGCAGGCGGATCGGCGGATGGTCGGCGGGCTGAGGGCCAGACTGCACGTCCGGTTGTGCACCGGGCTGCACGAGCACGGCGGGTTGAGTCGTTGTCGATTGGTTCATGGCACCACGGCGTTGAAATTAATTAATTTAGAGATTAATATATGCGACATTGAGTCAATCGTCAAACTGAATGCAATGGCAAGGATTTCGTCAGATGAACCACAAGTGAAGCGAGCGCTGCGCAACACGGCTGCCGCGAAGGCGCGCAAGCTTGCGGAGTCGGCCGCATCAACCGCATCAACTGCTGTGGGCGAACCGGAGAAGGCCGCGCCGGCGCGGCGCCCGGGCCGGCCTTCGGGCGCGGCGCGTGGCCCGGAGCAGCGCAAGCGCCTGCTGGATGCCGCGCTCGCCTTGTTCGCGCGGCAGGGCATCGTCGATACGACGCTTGGGGAGATTGCCCGCGAGGCGGGTTTCACGCCGGCGATGATGCATTACTACTTCAAGACGCGCGAGCAGTTGCTCGACGTGCTGATCGACGAGCGTTTCGCGCCGCTACGCGCAACATTCGGCGTGCCGTTTCAGGAAAATCCCGACGATCCGGTGGCGGCCATCACGCAGCTCACGCGGCGTTTGATGCAGGTGGCGCACGAGCACCCGTGGTTTCCGTCGCTGTGGGTACGCGAAGTGATCAGCGACGGCGGCCTGCTTCGCCAACGCATGCATGAACGGTTCGGCGACGCGAACCAGAAGGCGTCGCTGTCGGCCATCGCGCGCTGGCAGAAGGAAGGGCGCCTGAATGCGGGGCTTGAACCTTCGCTGGTATTTGTCACCCTGCTAGGTCTGACGATTCTGCCGCTGGCCGCCTCGAAGCTTTGGCGTAACGATCCGGTGCGGCGCAACATCGGCGGCGAGGAAATCACCCGGCATGTGGTGGCCTTGCTGATGCATGGCATCGGTCCCGGCAAAGCGGACTGACACGCGAGCCAGCTCACTCAGATGACGTTTGTTGCAGTGGCTGAACGCAGTCGCTGCGATTTCGCGCGCATGGTGCGGGCGCCGTGCGTGAACGACAGAACTGATGGACGCAAAGAGAGCGCTGAGGCACGCCACGTGCTACCTAAGCGGTGGATGCAAACGCCGTGCGGAAATCACAACAGGACCGCAACAGAACCGGCGTCGCAAGGAACACGGATATCAGGAAAGACGCCGGATGGGCAACGCGATGCACATGGGTTTGCAGCGGTGGCTACGGCGGATCGGGTGTCGGCATCTATCTGCCGGAGCAGGGGTGTCGAAGGTGGTTTTTTCATCGGCGTGCAATTTTGGCGCGTTACCGTGCGCACGCATTGTGCTCGGGTCACGTTTTACAATCGAGGGCCTGCATGCAACTCGACGCACGAATTCGAGTCGGAACCATGGACAGCAATACCGTAGCCGCAAAAATCGGCGGCATACAGCAGGACGATACGTTGGCCGCGTCTAACGGCCTAACCGGTTTTATTGAGCAACAACAGAACATGAACGGAGTATTGAGACTCGATCAGGCCACGATCGTGCTCGTTGAAGACGACCCGGACAGCCGGGAATCGCTGACCTTGTTACTCGAGTCGGAAGGCGCGCATGTCGTCGCGGTGGCTGATGCGGAAGCGGGCGTCGAAGCGGCGCTGCGGTTGTTGCCCGATGCCGTCGTGTGTGATCTGGAATTACCGGCGATGGACGGTTTTTACCTGATCCAGCGGCTGCGCGATCACGAGATTCGTGGCGATCACGCGCCTTCGGTGGCCGTGGCGCTCACGGGCCATACCGACGACGCTTACCGCTTGCGCAGCATCGGCGAAGGCTTCCAGCATTTCATGACCAAGCCGGCGTTGCCGGAAGACCTTGTGACCCTGTTGCACGACGCGATCGACGCTCGCGCGGCGGGCTGATCGACGTCTGGGAAGCGGGCGCGGTTGTCTGCCGCCGGATCTTCCGGATCTTCGGCGGCAGGTTTTCGCGCGGTGATAACCTGCTTGCAGCGCCTGCTATTTGACGGCAACAACCGGTGCTGCGGCGTCGGCGCTGGCGGCCTCCGCGGCCTGACAGGCAGAACACAATCCCTTCAATTCGATCTCGTCGCTGGCAAGGCGGTAGCCCGCGTCTTCGATTTGCGCGACGAGTGCCTGGCGCAGTTTGGGCTGATGCAGTTCGGTGACGTTGCCGCATTGCTGGCAGACCACCAGAATGCCGTGCTGGCATTGCGTGAGGTCGTGGCAAACGGTGAACGCATTAATCGATTCGATGCGGTGGACGAGTCCGGCCGAGAGCAGAAAATCGAGCGCCCGGTAAACCGTGGGCGGCGCCGAACCGGGATGAATCTGGCGCATGTCGTCGAGCAACGAATACGCCTTGGTGGCGCGCCCGGAATTTAGCAGCAATTCGAGCACTTTGCGGCGGATTGGCGTGAGTTTCTCGCCGCGTTCGCGGCAATATTCTTCCGCGAGGGTAAGGGCGGCTTCCTGCGATGCACCGTGGCCACCATGCGCGTGCCCCGGCTCATGACGATGAGCGGAGGTGGCAAGGGTGGCTTTTTCAGCGGTCGCGGCGGGCTTGGCGGTCTTCATGGGTCGATTATAAAGGCCATCGTGCTTTGCTGTGCCCGGTGCCGTGCCGGTGTGCGGTGCGCTTGGCCGGTCGAGGCAACGCGCCGCCGCCATGCATGAGGCCGCCGGACTCAAGCCGGACTCAAGCCGGACTCAATCGAGCTTCACGGCGAAGCCGCGCTGCACGCCGGGCCGTGCGAACAGCGTTTCGTACCAGCGTTGCACGTTCGGATAGGTGGCGAGGTCCACTTTGTGCCGTTCGTGACGCCACGCCCAGCCGAGAATCGCGAAATCCGCCACCGACAATTCTCCCGCCACGAACTCCGTTTGTGCGAGGCGCCGGTCGAGCACGCCATATAAACGGTTGGTTTCGTCCAGATAGCGCTTGAGACCATAGGCGCGCTCGGTGACGGACTCGAGCGCGGCGAAATGGTGCACCTGACCCGGTATTGGCCCGAAACCGCCCATTTGCCACATCAGCCATTCGAGCACCGGGACACGTTCGCGCAGCGTATTCGGCAGGAATTTACCGGTTTTTTCGGCGAGATACAGCAGCACCGCACCTGATTCGAACACGCTGATCGGCTGGCCGTCCGGCCCGTCCGTATCGACGATGGCGGGAATCTTGTTGTTTGGGCTGATCTGCAGAAAGTCAGGCTGGAACTGCTCGCCACGGCCGATGTTAACCGGCTGCACCGTGTACGGCAGTTCCATTTCCTCGAGCGCGACGCTGACCTTGCGGCCATTCGGCGTGCCCCATGCGTAGAGCTTGATCGTCATTTTCGGGTCGTAGCCGGATGGGTCAGGTCAGTGCGAAATCGACGTATTTCTTGAAGCCCGCGCGCGTCGCAATCCGCGAATACCAGCGCTCCAGATTCGGCAGCGGCGGCCGTTCGACGCCTTCCAGGCCGAACCAGCGTTTCGCATACGCGCCGATCACGATATCGGCGAGTGTGAACTGCTCGCCTTCAAGGAAGAAACGGCCTTGCAGATGATTGTCCAGCAAGCGCCAGAGCAGCGTGACCGCGGCAACGTCGGTGGCGAGCCTGGTGGCGTCGCGCTCGGCGGCGGGCGTACGCACGATAGCCCAGAACACGGGTTTTTCCGCGGGTTGCAGCGTGGTGAGCGACCAGTCGAGCCAGCGGTCGATGCTTGAGCGCAGTCTGGGCTCGGACGGATAGAGGAGGCTCGATTCCCCGTATTGCAGCACCAGATAGCGCAGGATCGAGTTCGATTCCCACAGTACGAAGTCGTCGTCGACCAGCGTCGGAATCTTGCCGGTCGGGTTCATGGCCAGATAGTCGGGCTCATTGTTGCGGCCGAATTGCAGCCCTGCGTCGATGCGTTCGTACGGCAGCACCAGTTCGTCGCAACACCACAAGACTTTCTGCACGTTGACCGAGTTGGCGCGTCCCCAGATTGTAATCATCCGGTAAATCCTTTTTAACATTGACAGGTGGCAAGCCGCGCGCGACGCGCGGCGTTCAGCCAGTAACGATACACGATGCGAGTGGGTTTGAGCGCCGGCAACGCGTGGCCGTTGCGTACAATGGGCGCACCCGAATACGACGAGGCACCGCATGGCCCGCATTGTCCCCGACGACTGGAAGAGCCTCGCCGCTACCGGCGCGGCGGCCCGCGAGCGCGAAACCCTCGCACTACTGGAAGAAGCGCTGCCTGACGGCTACACCGTCTATCACGGCGTGCACTGGACCCGCCTGAACCAGAACTTTTCGGTGTTCGGCGAGGCCGATTTCGTGATCGTCAGCCCGGCCGGACGCGTGATGATCGTCGAACAGAAAACCGGTTTCCTGCGCGAAACGCCGAAGGGTCTCGTCAAGGTCTATCTACAGACGGAGCGCAACGTGGCGATCGCGCTGGCGCATACCGTCGAAACGCTGCACCGGCGCTTTACCGCTGCGTTCGGCGCGGGCACTTATTTGATCGAAGAACTGCTGTATTGCCCGGACCACATCGTCAAGGACACGGCCATTGCCGGCGTCAATCCCGCGCGGATCGTCGACGCAACGCGTAAAGACCGGCTGGCCGCGATCATTCGCGAAGCGTTGCCGGCCGACGAAGCGCGTCTTGCCTGCGCACCGAAGATCCACCACTTTTTCGCCGATGAACTGGCGCTCGCACCCGACGCCAGCGCGCTGGTCGGCCAGGCCGGCACGCTCGTGACGCGGCTGGCGGGCGGCCTCGCTACCTGGGCGCGGCGGCTCGAGTTTTCGCCGTTCCGGCTGCGCGTGATCGGCACGGCCGGCTCCGGTAAAACGCAACTGGCGGTGCAGGTGATGAACGACGCGGTGGCGCGCGGGCAGCGGCCTTTGTACGTGTGTTTCAACCGGCCGCTCGCGGATCACATCGCGCGGGTCGCGCCGCCCGAGGCGAAGGTGGCGAACTATCACCAGCTATGCGACTGGGTCGCGCGCGACGCGGGCCGCGAGCCGGATTTTCAGTCCGGCGACGTGTTCAATCAGCTTGAAACGATTTTTGCCGAAACGCCGATCGACGCGCGCTGGCAATTCGACGTGCTGATCGTCGACGAAGGGCAGGATTTCCAGCAGCCCTGGGTGGCTGCCCTCGAGCGGCTGTTGCGGCCGGACGCCGCGTGGTGGTGGCTCGAAGATCCGCTGCAGAATCTCTATATGCGTGAGCCGGTCGAACTGCCCGGCTGGACCACGTTGAAGGAAACCACCAACTACCGCAGTCCGCGCGACATTCTCGACTACCTGCGCGACGTGGTCGGCACGTCGGTACCGGTTGCGGCGGCACTGGCGTCGGGCAGTCCGTTCGACGGCTCCGATATTTCGCTTTCCGTCTACGACGAAGCGAATGCTACCGAAAGCAGTATCGATGCGACCAAGCGGGCGATTACGCAGGCGTTGTCGCTCGGCTTTCGCAAACAGGACATCGCGGTGCTGTCGTTTCGCGGCCGCGAAGGCTCCGCGATGACCGGGCAGGACCATCTCGGTCCGCATCGGCTGCGCAGTTTCACGGGCAAATACGATCTGTTCGGCAACCCGGCCTACCGCGAAGGGGATGTGCTGTTCGAGTCGATCTATCGCTTCAAGGGGCAGGCGGCGCCGTGCGTGATTCTGACCGAAGTCGATTTCGAATCATTCGACGAGCGTATCGCTCGCAAGCTGTTCGTCGGCGCCACGCGTGCGACCATGAAGCTGATTATCGTCGCCTCGCAGCGGGCCGCGCGGCATCTGAATCTGCGGGAAGGAAAGGAAATCAGAGAAGCAAAAGAAGTGTGAAGAAGCCCGGCGCGCCATCAGGTCCACGCACGCGCGCCGACCAGCATTCCCGTTTGCGTCGCTGCGTTCCACCAGATCACGCGCAGCAGCGGCGCCTGTTGCGCGATCAGCAATGCCTGCACCGGATCGCTTTCGACAAAATGCGTGACGCCGCCGCGCAATGCCGCCGCGGCCTTGTGAGCGGCCGCACCGGCGGCGCTTTCATCGTGCGTGCCGGGCGCGCGCATCACCAGTTGCATATGACCGAAGCCGTGCCGCGCGAGCCACGCTTCGGTGCGCGCGCGATCCGCTTCCGGCCGGCCGGTGATGATCGTACGCACGCGTTGCAGATCGATACCCGGCAGCACTTCGAACGGCAGCAACGCGTCGCGCTCGGCGAGCGCGGCGGCCAGATCCTCGTCGTAGCGCGCGAGCGGCACGTCGGGCAGCAGAATGCCGTCGAGGTCGATCGCGTAGGTGGCGTATTCGTGATCGTCTGCCATGGCGGGTGCAAAGCCCGCTTCAACGCGCTCCCAGTCCGCGCGATAACGCTCGGTGTAGGCCTGACGCTCCCATGGAAACAGCGCGAAGTAGCCGCGCGCGTCGATTGCGTAATCGGGTTGCGTACGGCTCAGATCGTCGACCGCGGCGGTTAGTGTCCGGACCTCGAGTCCCTGTTGCTGAAGGAAGGCGATGCAATCGGTCAGCGTAAAGCCGCGTCCCGCGATGTCTTCGCACAGCAGCACTTTCGAACCCGCGGGCGGAATCGGCAGTGTCGAATCCCAGGCGACCGTGCGCGAGCGGCGCTCGTAACGCAGAAACGCGACCGGTGTGCCCACCGCATGCGAAACCATCAGCGCAAGCGGCGCGCCGCCGCGCAGAATGCCGATCGCCAGCGTGAACTGCTCCGCCAGCAAGGCGGGTTGCAGCGACTCGATCCAGTGATCGAGTTGTTCGTACGTCAGGGGTAAAACCGGCTTGTTCATGACTCTCGGGGGCGCCGCATTGCGCGCGTAGGACAGCTGTCGCGTGGACGGAGAACGGCGCGCGGCGCGGCGCGGCGGCAGGTCCCCGTTTTTGAGACAAAGAATTTTGGCGATATTATGCATGCGGATCGAAGATCGCGCGTCGGGGTGATGCGCGTCGCCGTCCGAAAAAATAACAAACGATGGAATAACCAGGCAGATGACCAAGCTGAGCGGCAGCAAAGACGGGAACAGGAGTGCATGGTGGGGGCTGGGTCTGCTCCTCGCATGCGTTGTGTGGAGCATGCAGGCACGGGCACAGGCGGAGCTGTTGCCGTTATCGCTCGACGTGACGGGCAAGATCGGCAGGACCAACGATGCCGCGCACAAGTCGTATCACTTCACCGAGGCGCAATTGCTGGCGCTGCCGGCCCATTCGATTACGACCGCCACGACCTGGACGCCGCGCTCCACCTTCACAGGACCGCTGCTGGCGGATATCCTGAAGATAGTCGGCGCATCCGGCAGCGCGGTCGAGATCCATACGCTCGACGACTATACGTACACCATTCCGGTGTCGGACTGCGCTCGCTACGGCGTGGTCGTTGCATACAGCATGAACGGCCAGCGCCTGAAGATCAGCGACTTCGGGCCGCTGTTTCTTATCTATCCGCGCGACGCATTCCCCGATGAACTCATGGGCGCGGCGGGCGACTCGAAATTCGTATGGCAGATCAAGGCACTCATCGTCAAATAACACGCCGCCCCTGGCGTCGTGTCCTCTATGTGCTGATCTGGCTGACCGCGCTCGCGGCGCCGGCCGGCGCAATCGGCTATCTGTTGTACGCGAACCTGCTCAATCCGCGCGTGACCGAGCCGCTGACCGGTCAGTACGACGGTTTCTATTGGGACGCCGCGCAATTGCAGATCGCCTATGCCCGTTTCGAGAACCAGTTGCTGCTGTATCAATCGGGCGTCGACGACGACTATCCGCGGCTCATGCTGCGCTACCAATTGCTGCAATCGAAGCTGCATGTGATGGCCGGTTCGACACGCAGGCTGACCACGCAGCTCGCACTGCTGCAACGGCAAATGGACGAGATCCACTCGATCGATCATTTGCTGGACGGAATCCAGCCTGAAGTCGACGCTTTGCCGAAGGACCGCAGCCGCGCCGGTCAGATCGTCGAGGAGTTGCGCCAGCATTGGAATGAGGTCAACGATCTTGCGTTGAGCCGCCGTTTCGCCGACGTGGCCGACCGTGAGGCGATGAACCGCGATTTCATCGAGAAGCGCCGCATGCTGTTTGCGGGCGGCCTGTTGCTGCTGCTGCTCTCGGCAGCCGCGACCACACTGCTGGTGCTCAACGGCCGGCGCCGTACGCGTCTGATGCGTCAGCAGCATGCCGCACTCGAAGCGGAGCATCAGGCGAGCCGCGCGGCGCGCGAGGCGAGTCTCGCGAAGGACGCGTTTCTCGGCATGATCAGCCACGAACTGCGCACGCCCTTGCACGCGATCGTGTCGTCGATCGAGTTGCTCGGCTTCAACTATCACTCCGAGGCCGATCGCAAGGTGATCCAGCGGCTCGAAACCGCGGCGCGGCATCTGGAAGCCCAGATGAAAGACCTGACCGACTACGCGCGTCTTGGCGCCGGCAAGCTCGAACTGCGTTACGAGCATTTCGAGCCGCGCGAGCTGCTGGCCTCGATCGTCGACGAACACGCGATGTCGGCCGCCGCACGCGGCCTCGAGCTGGAAAGTGAGGCTAGCGGCATGAGCGGCCTCGTCGATTCCGATCCGCACCGTATTCGCCAGATCGTCAACAACCTGGTCACCAACGCGATCCGTTACACCGAAACCGGCACGGTGCGCGTACAACTGAGGCAGCGGCCGGCGCTGCTGATTTTCATTGTCAGCGATACGGGGCCGGGCGTGCCGCATGCGCAGATTCCGCTGATCTTCCAGGAGTTCACGCAACTGGACGCGTCGCGCACGCGCCGCTTCGAGGGCGCGGGGATGGGGCTCACGATCGTGCAGGGACTCGTCAGGCTGTTCGGCGGCACGGTCGACGTGGCGAGCACCGTAGGCAAGGGCACCACCTTCACGGTGACGATTCCGGTCTCCTCCGTCGCGGCCGCCACGCCGTCCGGCGTGGCGGCGCACGCCGAACCGGTGGGCGCGCGCCCGTGCGTGCTGATCGTCGACGACAACCGGCTGATTCGCGAGTCGCTCAGCGAAATGATCGCGCACATGGATTTCGACACGCATGCGGTCTCCAGTGCCGATGAGGCGCTGGCGTGGCTCGATGCGCATCGTTGCGACGTGGTGCTGCTCGATCTGCATATGCCGGATCGCGACGGTTATACCTTCCTTGCGGATTTCGCGGCGCGTGGCGGGCCGTCGGCGGGTGCGCCGGTGATCGTGGTGAGCGCCTATGCGCCGGAGGCAGCGGGTGCGGCTAGTCCAGCCGATGCGGGGAGTGCGGGCAGTGTGGCAGGAGAAGCGGGAGAAGCCCGTGCGCAGCCGTTTTTCGACGCGTTATTAAAGCCGGTACATTATGAGGAACTGCGCAACGCGTTGCAGCGCGCTTTGGTTTCCCGGCATACGGTGTGACGCAATATCCAGGAACAAGCGAGGAAGAACGCTGGAAGAAGCAGATGGAGGAGGGCTCAACCTGAGCACACACCTTCAGCCGCTTGCCGGCAAGTCAGGGCCGGTTGAGACGTTTGGACAGATCGGCGACCAGGATCGCCATACGCGCGGGTTTTTCATAACACGCGACATCGTAATTGCGGATGACCTGGCTGATCTCCGATTCGCTGGCCTTGCCGGTCAGCAATTCGCCGGTCAGCACGAAAATCGGTGCATCCGGATTTTCCGACGCCCGCACCGCGCGAATCGCCTCGGCCGAGGTCTGCGCGCCGAATAACCAGTCGATCACGATGCCGTCGAAAACCTGCGTTTGCAGTTGCTCGGCAAATGCCGCGAGGCCGTAGATCGCCACCGCCGCGAAACCGCTGCGTTCGAGATAGTCGCGCAGGTTGTCGGCGGAGGCCCGATCGTCGTCGACCACCGCGATGGTCGGCTTGTCGGTTTCGACGCGGCGCGGATAGATCTCGATCTTGTGGACTTCGTAGGCGCTTTGGTAAAGCGTGCCATCGTGGCGCGCCACGCGCCATTGGCCGAGTTTCGAGTACGCCACGAATTCAGGGCGGCTGCCCGGTTCGAGCGCGGCGCCGATCCATGCGGTGCAGGCCAGCTCGATCGCGCCGATGCAGAACACCGCTTCCTGGGCGATGGCGCCGACCATGCCCGGATCGAGCGACTGTGCACCGAATAGCTGGGCCGCGGGTTCGCCGAACACCTCGGCGACCTTCTTGATCTGCGAGAGTGTCCATGGGCTGTTGCCGCGCAGCTTGCGGTGTCCCTGCGAAAAACTCAGATCGAGGATGCGGCATAGCTCGGTGGTTTGCTGGCGCTTGCCGATCCCATGCCGGCTCATCAACTCGCGCACGCGCTCGGCAACCGCGATGGCGTCAGGTGAGTGTGTCTCGTTGGTCATGCTGCGTGAGAAGCTGCCTTATTGAAAGGTGACTGTGGGACGTGCGATACGTGCGGTACATGCGATACCTGCGGTAGGTTCGATACGGCACGAATAGCGCGGCGATGCAAGTTGGATGCATTGGACGCGGCGGCGCAGGGGACAGCAATGTACCGTAAAAAATATCGCGGTCTGTTTTTGTATGACCGTTGCCGAATTCGCCAGTGCGAGGTACGAACGGAAAATCCGGCAGTCTGTTTTATGCTTTTAGCATTAAGTCAGTCTATTTTACCGACGAAACTGCACGCTATCTGTAAAGAAATATCACCAGGCGGGGTATTCCAGCGTATTTCAGGAAGATTCTGGTGGATTACTCGATGTGAGCCTAGGCTGACGGCATGGCGTCGAGCCTGGCCGCCGAGCTTGTCAGGCCTTTGAAAATCCGCTCGGCGACCTTGCCCGGAAACCGCTCGGGTAAGCCGGCCGAGACCCGCGCGATAACCTCTGGTGTCTGTTCGATCAGCCGCTGGATCAACGGTTCGGCGTTCGCGCCGTACGAGCACCGCAGCGCCATGGCGTTGAAATGGCGCCGCTGTACATCGCGGAAGGCGTCGTGTTTGCTGCGCGACCACATTGCCATGGCGAGTTTGGCCTTGAACCACGACCATTGATTCGGGCCGTTGCCTTCCACCGGCCAGATCGACATCACGTCGTAAAGCGGCGTCAGACGATACTGACCGCCCGCCAGCAGGCGAATGCTGAAGTTCTTCGCGTGGCCATCCGGCGCCGCTAGCATCCAGAACAGAATCTGGCTTGCGAGCAGCGTTTCGATGTCCTGCCGCGCCGACACCGACTGCTGAAGAATCCGCGCGAGATCGAGCACGCCCGGACCGCCTTCGTTTTCGTACTTGCGATGCGAGGGTACGCCGTACACCTGGCAGAAGTCCTCCTGCGGCAGGCGCAGCAGCCATTGCCCGCCCGAATGCAATTGCCGGTCGAAGCGTTCGACGCTCAGTACCCGCTGCTTGCCGAAAGTCATGATCTCGGTGTTGGCCACCGGCAGGCCGTACGCGCGCAAAATTTGCAGACACAGCCACTCGTTTTCAACCGAGGTGCTGAGGTCGGCGAGCTTGTTGCCGACCAGTCCGAGCGGCAGCTTGAAGATATGCGTGGTGGGCGTGGCGCCATGCGGACGTTGCCACTTGCCGTCGTGCCAGAGCAGCGCGGTTTTCTCCTGCGCGCCGGCGAGCGAGATGCGGAAATCGTCTGCTTCGTCGCGCGTGCCGAGCGTGGGGCTGCTGACGGTGCGCGTCAGCATGGCCTCGATCTCGCCGTCGGAGAGCGGCGTGCCTTCAATGCGTTCGACGCCGGCCGGCGCGTCGTCTTCGGCCAGCAACTGGACCGCGCCCACGCAATCGCGGCCGATGGCTTGCAGCAGGTCGAACGCCTCGAGCGTATCGGTCTGGTAGCGTTGGGCGATGCGCTTTCTGATTGCCTCGCTGTCGGGCAGCAGATTGTCGAAATAGTTGAGCACCCGTGGCCCTTTGTTCGCCGCGTTGTTCGGCGCGAACGGCAGCGAGAGCGAAAGCGGCCGGCCGGCGGGCGAGGCGATCCATGCCGGGTCGTAAGCGAACTCCATGGGGCCGCGGGTGGGCAGGCGCCAGACGCCGACACGCTCGCCGTTGGCCCATACCGAAAGCGCCCGCGAATGCGTTTGCCGGCCCATGCTTACCACTCGACCAGAGGCGCCGGTTCAGGCACCGGCTGGTTCTTGTCGCGCACTTGCAATTGCAGGCCGTAGGCGCCGCACAGCGCCAGCAATTGTGCGAGAGTGAGGGCGCTGGCATCGGTTTCGAGCGCCGAGATGCGGCTCTGGCTGGTGCCGATGCGCGCGGCGGCTTCGGCTTGGGTAAAGCCGGCCTGGCGCCGCCCGGCGCTCAATAGTTGGGCCATCTGGTCCGGCGTGGCGACGAGGTGGATCATGGTAAATTATCCGCGAGACGAATAAATGCATTTTATGTGTCACGCAGATATTTGTCAAATATTCGTGTGACGCATATTCGACCAATATCTGTCTGGCGAATAAATGGCCAATATCTGTGTCGCGAATAAATCTTTTCTACCTGCCTCTCACGGGATGGCCGCGTAGCATGCGGTCAAAACCTCTTCTACCGACCGCGCGAGATTCATGAACTCACCGACGCTACGCCACACCGACGTGCCGTACTACACGCAATGGGGCAGCCCCGACTGGGTGCGCCACATCGTCGAACATCAGGCGGACCCGTGCGACGACCCACACTGGCAGCGCAGCGGTTTCGCCGACCCGGAGCGTTACCGTTTCTGGGCCAAACGCCTGTGCGGTCTGACCTGCCTTGAATCCGTGCTCGATTACTGGGGCATCGAGCACGCCCCGCGCGCCGCACTGCTCGATGAAGCGTTGCGTCACGGCGTGTACCGGCTGCGCGATGACGGCGGCGTCGACGGCCTGATCTACCGGCCGTTCGCCGATTGGGTCGGCGAGGCATTCGGCATTCGGGTCGAGGTGCTGCCGCGGGCGCCGCTCGAAGAGATCGCCGTGCGCATCGACGGCGACACGTTGGCGATGGCTTCCGTGAGCCCCGAAATCCGCTATCCGGAGCGGCCGAATCAGCACCAGGGCGGCCATCTGATCCTGCTGCACGGACGCGATCGCGATGGCGCATGGTTTCATAACCCGTCGGGCATAGCGCCTCACCAGGCGGATGTGTATCTGCCGTTCGCAACGATGACGCGTTTCTACGCAGGGCGTGGCATGACGCTCACTCGATCCGTGCGTGAGGCAAGGCGGCAGGCAAGCGACACGCCCGCTACGCTCGCCACGCCGGCGAACTGATCGGGCCCGTTTTCTGCTGGGGAGCATGGCACCGACCTTAGCGATACTGGAACGAGTCATGAAACGAACCTTCGCCTTGCTCGCCGCGAGCCTTGCCGTGTTCAGCGCTGTCAACGCGGCGAGCGCCGCCACCGAGGACGAACAGGCCAAAGCCTGTCGCGGCGACGCGATGCATTTTTGCGCCGCCGAAATTCCGAACAAGGAAAAAATCACCGCCTGTATGAAGCAGCATGTCGACGAACTCAGCCCGGCCTGCCGGGCGATGTTCAAGGGCGGCAAGAAAGACGGCGCCAAGGCCAACCCCGCCTCCCAGTGAATCCGGCGGCGGTGCGCTGCCGCTTGCCGACGAATCGTCGCTAAGCTTTGCGCCGCGGTCGCGGTCGCGGTCGCGATCCCGATCCCGATCCCGATCCCGCATTCCCGCGATCCGGCCCCACGGTGCGCCGGGCGTCGTAGAATCGCTTGTTCCCGATTCCCGGAGTAGCCGCGTGTCTGATCAGCCACACCCGCAGCCACCCCCGCAGCCACGCCCACCGCGCTTCCGTCTGCCGCGCCGCGCCCGCTCCCCGTGGCAGCCGCCGCGCGCCCGCACGCTGTTCACGCGTCCTGCGGCGTCGCCGCAGCGCGTGCTGCTGCAGCGCGTCTACCTTGTGCTTGGCCTGTGCGTACTCGCCTTTGCCGTGCTCTATCTCGACCGCGACGGCTTGCGCGACGCCAACCGCAAGGTGCTCGGCATCGTCGATCTGATGTACTTCACGATGGTCACCGTCGCCACGGTCGGCTATGGCGATATCGTGCCGGTCACCGCCCGCGCGCGGCTCATCGATGCCTTCTTCATCGTGCCGATCCGTATCGTTATCTGGTTCGTGTTTCTGGGCACCGCTTATCAGTTCGTCATTCAACGCGTCATCGAGGAATTCCGCATGAAACGCCTGCAAAAACAACTGCGCGATCACGTCGTGGTGTGCGGCTACGGACTGAGCGGTTCGGTCGCGGTGCGCGAGTTGCTGGAAAGCGGCTTTGCGGCGGACGCGATCGTTGTCATCGATCCCCAGCAGGACGCGCTCGAAGCGGCCACGGCGCTGGGCGTGGCGGGCCTGCTCGGCGATCCGTCGCGTGAAGACCTGTTGCAGCAGGCGCAGGTGCGCATCGCCAAGGCGGTGATCATCGCCGTCAGCGACGACGCCATTGCGATCCTGCTCACGCTGACTGTGCGCAGCGTTGCGCCGGAAACGAAGATCGTCGTGCGGATTCAGGAGCAAACCTACCAGCGCCAGTTGCGCCAGGCCGGCGCCGACGTGATCGTGTCGTCGACCAAGATCGGCGGCCTGTTGCTCGCCGACGCGGTGGACAGCAATTACATCGTGCCCTTCATCAACGATCTGCTGTCGGCGCGCGGCCGGGTCAATCTGGTGGAGCGTCCGGCCACCGCGCTGGAAGTCGGCCGCTGGAGCAATGCGTTGCCGGGCGCGGTGGTGGTCGGCCTGATCCGGGCGGGGCGCATGCTGTCGTTCTATGAAGACGAGCCGTGTCCGATCGAACCGGGCGATCTGCTGATGGTGATCCAGTCGGCGCGCCATGTGGACGAAACGTGAGCCGGTCACGAGGCGAATTTGGGTCGAAGTTGGGCCGCATCCGGGCCGCATCTCGGCCGCATTTGAGCTGGATGTGAACTGGAGACGAGCTGGCTCCAAGTCGGACATGAACGAACTACCCGGCGGTGAGCGCATGCTGCCAGAAGCACGGCGGGGCCCATTCGCTGAAGTTTTCCCTTTTCCACACGCAGCAAGGTTGTGAACATGAATCTGAACCGCATGATCAGCACGGTCGAAGTGCACACCGCGGGCGAGCCGTTTCGCATTGTCACGAGCGGCTTGCCGAAGTTTCCGGGCAAGACCATCGTCGAGCGGCGCGCGTGGCTCAAGGAGCACGCCGATCACCTGCGCCGCGCGCTGATGTTCGAGCCGCGCGGCCACGCCGATATGTACGGCGGTTATCTGACGGAACCGGTAAGCGAAAGCGCCGACTTCGGCGTGATCTTCGTGCACAACGAAGGCTACAGCGATCATTGCGGCCACGGCGTGATCGCGCTTGCGACCGCGGCTGTCGCGCTTGGCTGGATCGAGCGCAGCGAGCCGGAAACCCGTGTCGGCATCGACGCGCCGTGCGGCTTCATCGAAGCGTTCGTGGAATGGGACGGCGAGCAGGCGGGGCGCGTGCGCTTCGTCAACGTGCCATCGTTCATCTGGCAGCGCGACGTGACGGTGCACACGCCCAGTTTCGGCGAGGTGCGCGGCGATATTGCGTTCGGCGGCGCGTTCTATTTCTACACGTCGGGCGAGCCCTTCGATCTGAAGATACGCGAGACGGAAATCGAACGGTTGATCCAGTTCGGCGACGAAGTCAAACGCGCGGCGAACGCGGCCTTCAAGGTCGAGCATCCGCTGATTCCGGAAATCAACCACATCTACGGCACGATCATCGACAACGCGCCGCGTCACGCCGGCTCGACGCAGGCCAATTGCTGCGTATTCGCCGACCGGGAAGTGGACCGCTCGCCGACCGGTTCCGGCACCGCCGGCCGCGTCGCGCAGCTTTATCTGCGCGGCGAGTTGCGCCGCGACGAGACGTTGGTCAACGAATCCGTGATCGGCACGATTTTTCGCGGCCGCGTGTTGTCCGAGACGAAACTCGGGCGCTTCGACGCGGTGATCCCGGAGATAGAAGGCGACGCGCATGTACTTGGCTTCGCCAACTGGATCATCGACGAACGCGATCCGCTGACTTATGGTTTTCTGGTGCGCTGAATCGACCATCCCCACGTGCCTCGACAGGAAAAGCCCGCTTATGACCCGCCCGACCATGCAGATCTTCGACGCCGCCGCCACGGCGCGGCTGATTCCCTACGCGGCGCTCGTCGACGCGTTGAAGCGCGCGACCATTGACTACGCGCAGCAACGCATCGTGAGTCCCGAGCGGCTCGTCGTGCCGCTCAACGAGGGCGGCATCATGCTGTCGATGCCGGCGACCGCGCCCGATCTCGCGATCCACAAGCTGGTGAACGTGTGTGCGAGCAATGGGCCGCGCGGCATCCCGACCATCCATGGCCAGGTGATGGCCTTCGACGCCGATACCGGCGAGACGCTTTTCATCCTCGACGGCCCCACGGTGACCGGGCGTCGCACCGCGGCGATGTCCATGCTCGGCATACTCACTTTCGCGCCCGCGCGGCCACGTGAGTTTCTGCTGATCGGCACCGGCACGCAGGCAGCAAATCATCTGGAAGCGATCGGCGAACTGTTTCCCGACGCGCGGGTATGGGTGAAGGGCAGTGCGCCCGCGCGGGCCGCGGCATTCTGCGCGGCCCATCGAGCGCAGGGAGCGGCGGGTGGCAAGGTCCGCGACCTGCAGCCGCTCGCCGACCCCGACGCCGCCATCCCCGCCTCGATCGACGTGGTGATCGCGCTCACCACCAGCAAGCAGGCCGTCTACGACGAAGCGGCGCGCCCGAACCGGCTCCTGATCGGCGTCGGCGCATTCACGCCGGCCATGGTCGAGATCGGCGCGCGCACGATCGAGGGCAGCGCGCTATTCGTCGACGACGAAGCCGGCGCGAGGCACGAAGCCGGTGACTTCATCCAGGCCGGCGTCGACTGGGCGCGGGTCGGTGGAATTGCAGCCGTGGTCGCGAACGCCGCGTTATTGCCGGCGGAGCAGGCGATTGTTTTTAAAAGTGTCGGCTGCGCGGCGTGGGATCTGGCGGCCTGCCGGGTGGCGCGCGAAGCCTTGTCGGGCGGCTGATCGCAGGCCGTTTGCCGCGCCGGCGGATGATGGCAAGCGTGGCCGGGTTGGCATCTTGCGCCAACCTGCGGCACATGTTGCCGTGCAAACAATCTCAAAACGTTGCACCATAGGCGTTTGCCGGAAAAAAGGCGCCGCTTCGCCGGCACCTTTTGCTCCTTTGTCCTTTGACTTGACGCCTATCACGACGCTGCGACCGCGCTATGACGACCCAATCCGCTTCCGCTACTCCCGACCTGCCGCTCGACATGATCATCTTCGGCGGCACCGGCGACCTGTCGTTTCGCAAGCTGCTGCCCGCGCTCTACATGGCGCATCTGCACTGCAATCTGCCGCCGGATACCCGCATTCTCACGATCGGCCGCAAGCCGTGGTCGCGTGAGGAGTACATCACCGAATTCATGGAGGCGAAGGCGAAGCCCTTCATCGAAAAGAAGGCGTTCGATGCCGCCGCCTGGGACAAATTCCTCGCGCTGTTCGAGTATGTGCGCATGGACGTCGACTCGGTCGAGGACTACCAGCGCCTGAAAGAGACATCGCGCGAAGGCGTGCGGCGGGTGTTTTATCTCGCGACTTCGCCGGATCTGTTCACGAATATTTGCGACAACCTTTCGGCGGCCGGACTGATCGACGGCAATTCGCGGGTCGTCCTCGAGAAACCGCTGGGCCACGATCTGGCGTCCGCGCAGGAGATCAACACGGCGGTCGGCAAGCATTTCAGCGAAGCGCAGATCTACCGGATCGACCACTACCTGGGCAAGGAAACCGTTCAGAACCTGATGGTGCTGCGTTTCGGCAATCCGATTTTCGGCCCGCTGTGGCAGGCGCCGTATATCAAGAGCGTGCAGATCACGGTGGCGGAAACCGTCGGCGTAGGCAGCCGCGCGGGCTTCTACGACAAAACTGGCGCTTTGCGCGACATGGTGCAGAACCACTTGCTGCAATTGCTGTGCATCGTTGCCATGGAACCGCCGGTGTCGCTCGACCCGGATGCGGTGCGCGACGAAAAACTCAAGGTGCTGCGTTCGCTGCGGCCTATGACGCCCGAGGACATCGCGCGCGATACCGTGCGCGGCCAGTACACCGCGGGCGCCGTGGACGGCGAGGCGGTGAAGGGCTACCTGGAAGAAGACAATGTGCCGGCCGGCAGCCGCGCCGAGACTTTCGTCGCATTGCGCGCGCATATCAACAACTGGCGCTGGGCCCATGTGCCGTTTTTCCTGCGCACCGGCAAGCGGATGCAGAAGAAGGTGTCGGAGATCGTCATCGAGTTTTCCGAGCTGCCTTTCTCGATCATCCCGAACGGCAATAGCGGGCGCAATTACGGCAACCGGCTGGTGATCCAGTTACAGCCCGAAGAGTCGATCCAGTTGCAGGTACTCGCGAAAGAACCGGGCAGCGGCATGCACATGCTGCCGGTGAACCTGAATCTCGACTTGCAGCAGGCTTTCACCGAGCGCCGCGCGGAAGCGTACGAGCGTTTGCTGATCGACGTGATTCGCGGACGCCTCACGCACTTCATGCGCCGTGACGAACTCGAAGCCGCATGGGCGTGGGCCGAGCCGATTCTGGAAGGCTGGGCCAAGTCGGGCGACAAGCCGCGTGCCTATACGGCCGGCACGTTTGGACCGGCCGCATCGACGGCGCTGATGGCGCGTGAAAATGCGGTGTGGGCGGAAGAATCGCAGTAAGCGGGTCGACGCAGGGCGGCGAGGGTCAATACCGCGTACTTGCCTTCGCGGCGATCGCCGCCGCCGCCGCACGGGTTTCCACATGCAGTTTGCCGAACACATGTTCCAGGTGCTTGTTGACCGTGCGCGGCGCCATGCCGAGAATGTCGCCGATATCGCGATTGGTCTTGCCGCGCGACAGCCATAGCAGGACTTCCGCCTCGCGGGCCGTCAGGTTGAATTGTGCGGCGAGCGCGCTGGTGTGCTCGGCATCGTTGAACTCCTCAAGCAGGATCACCCAGTCTCCACGCGTCGCGCGGCCGAGTACCCGCGCGACGCGGCGCACGCCGTCCGCAGCCGTTTCGAAGCCGGCTTGCAGATCGCAGCCCGTTTCGATCCAGCGCGCCAGCCATTGATTCAGCATCGGCGGCAGACGCGGCACGGTATCGGGGAGAGGGGGGAGAGGGGGGAGAAGCCGCGTGCCGTCGTTCGTTAGATGGTGTTTCGCGTTGCCCCCAGTCTCTCCATTCCTCTCGTCGGTTGTCGCATCGCCCGGCCCGTAGCGCGCAAGACGCTGCCGTGCAAGGTCGCTTTGCCATTTGATTTCTCCGCTCGCGGCCGCAATCAGCGCCGCGCGCATACCGATCTCGAGCACCGTATCCGCCTGGCGCTGCTGGCGCGAGCGCTGTACATGGGCGGCAATGCGCGCGCTGACCTCGCTCGGCTTGACGGGCTTGGTGACATAGTCGATACCTCCGACCCGAAAGCCTTGCACAACGTGTTCGCTGTCGGTCAGCGCGGTCATGAAGATCACCGGCAGATGCCGGTTTCGGGGATCGGCCTTGATCTGCCGGCAGGTTTCGAAGCCATCCATGCCGGGCATCAGCGCGTCGAGCAGCACGGCATCCGGCGTGATGCGCGCGAGGCGTTGCAACGCGGACTGCCCGTCGAGTGCAACCAGAACGGCGTAGCCGGATGCCCGCAGCGTATCGGACAGCAGCGCTAGGTTGTCGGGCGTGTCGTCGACGATCAGCACGACCGGCTTGTCGTCGGGCAGTTCCGGTTGCGTGTCCGGGGGCAGGAGCAGCGATTCGTCATGCATCGGGATTGACCTGCTGGGTAGGCGCGAGCAACTGCGCGAGTTCGGTCAGCCGGAAGCGCCGCGCGAGGATGCGCAACGGTTCGAGCACGGTGGCCAGTTCAGGCGCGTTGATCTGCGCCGCGTCGAGTTGTTCGATGAAGCCCTGCACGTAACCCATTTCAAGTTGCGTATGCAGTTTTTCACGCAAGGTGGCGGGCAAGCTTGCCGGCGCGTCAGCCGAACCGGCGCATGCGGGCGTTACCGTGCCGGGTGTTTCAACGATCCACTGCAGTTGCAGCAGCGCCGCCAGTTTGTCGAGCAGAAGCGGAATGTGCAGCGGTTTGGCGAGATAGTCGTCACAACCGGCGGCGGTGCCTTTGTCGCGATCGTCGGCGAAAGCGTTGGCCGACAGGATCAGGATCGGCGCCGCCGATAACCGGTTGTCGCGAATCAGGCGGCTCGCCTCGAAGCCGTCCATGTCCGGCATCGAGACATCCATCACGATGAGGTCGGCCGCCCCTGTGCCGAGCCATTGGAGCGCCTCAGGTCCGCTGGCGGCTTCCACGACCAGGAAGCCAAGCGGCGCGAGCGTATGCGTGACGATGCGGCGCTGCTCGGCGAGATCGTCGACCACCAGCACCGTGCGGCGCGGCCCGTCGTACCCCTTGATGTTGAGCGGACCGTTCGCCAGCCGCTGGGGCTCACGCACTTCCGGCGCGAACAGCTTGACGATAAAGCGGGTCCCACTGCCCACCTCGCTTTGCACTTGCAGGTTGCCGCCCATCAGCTCCGTGAGCAGGCGGCAGATCGTCAGGCCGAGGCCGGCGCCGTGGTCGTGTTCGCGCGCCGCCGCGCCGCGCTCGAACGGCAGGAACAGACGCTCCAGTTCGGCGGCCGGCATGCCGGGGCCGGTGTCGGTGATCTCGAAGGTGAGGGTTTCCCACGCATAGCCCGCGCGCACCTTCACCGTACCGCTCGAGGTGAAGCGGATCGCATTACCGATCAGATTGATGAGAATCTGCCGTACCCGTTTTTCGTCGATGCGTACCACTTCTGGAATGCGGCCGGTCGTCTGGAAATCGAACTGCAGTCCTTTGTCGGTAGCCTGCGGTTCGAGCATTGCCGAGAGCTGTGTGACGAAGTCCGGCAGTGCGATCTCCGTCACGTTAAGCTGCAGTTTGCCCGCCTCGATGCGCGCGACGTCGAGCAGGCCGTCGACGAGCGCCAGCAAGTGTTCGCCGCTGCGATAGATGGTCGCCACGGCGTCGCGGCGGCCCGCCGGCAGTTCGTCCGTGCCTTGCAGCAGCAGTTGCGCGTAGCCGAGAATGCTGTTGAGCGGCGTGCGCAACTCGTGGCTGAGACCCGTCACGTAGCGGCTCTTCGCGCGGTTGGCCGATTCGGCGGCGGCGCTCGCCTGCTGGAGTGCCGCATCGGTTTTGCGGTGCGCCTCGATTTCCTGCATCAGCAGTTCGGCTTGCCGCTGCGACTCCTCTTGTGTGACCTTGCGGTTTTCGTTGGCGAGCACCAACCACCACGCAGCGATGCAGCCGATCAGCGCAAGTGCGAAAAAAGCCTTCAGATACCCTTGTAGCAGCACGTCGTGAACCGTGGCGTCGAGATCGGGCAGGGTCCGCATGCTCTGATTCCACTGCACGGCAAGCACGCCGCCGAGCAGCGCGAGCACGACGATCAGCAGACCGGAGTACTGCGCGAGGCGCAAACCTGCCGCGCCCAGGCGCAGCCGCGGGAACAGAGCGTGGATCGATTTGCCGAACTGGGCAGGCAATCGCGCATGAGGTTTGCAGGAGTCGTTGCAGCGCGAGTCGAGTGAGCAGCACAACGAGCAGATCGAGCCGGCATAGGCCGGGCAGTGCGCCATGTCTTCACGCTCGAAGCTGTTTTCGCAGATCACGCAACGCAGCACCGCGCCCGCTTCGAGGTCGTGGCTGTCGCGCGCCAGATAGAAGCGCCCGCGCGTGGCGATCGCCAGCAATGGCGAGCAGACGAAGGCGACCAGCAGCGCGATGAAGGACGCCAATGCTTCCGCGGTCGCGCCGAACACGCCGCCATGCGAGAGCGCGGCCATCAGCGAGGCGATCACCATGGCACCCACCCCGACGGGGTTGATGTCGTACAGGTGCGCGCGCTTGAACTCGATATCGCGAGGGCTATAACCGAGCGGCTTGCTGATCACGAGGTCGCCGACCACCGCGCCAATCCAGGCGATCGCCACGTTCGCATAGAGTGCGAGCACCTTGCTGATGGCTTCGAAAACCCCCATCTCGACGAGCAGCAGGGCGATCAACACATTGAACACCAGCCATACCACGCGCCCCGGGTGGCTGTGTGTGAGCCGCGCGAAGAAGTTCGACCACGCGAGCGAACCGGCGTAGGCGTTGGTGACGTTGATTTTCAGTTGCGAGACGATCACCAGCAGCGTCATCGCGGCGAGTGCGCCTTCGGGCGAATGGAACACGTAGTGATACGCGACCAGATACATCTGGGTCGGTTCGACGGCTTTCACGGGGTCGATCTCGTGCTGGATCGCGAGGAAGGCAAGCAACGCCCCGCCCAGCATCTTCAATGCGCCAGGCACGATCCAGCCCGGCCCGGCCGAAATCAGCGCGACCCACCAGCGAACGCGATTTGCACGCGTGCGCGGCGGCAGGAAGCGCAGGTAGTCGACCTGTTCGCCGATCTGCACGATCAGAGAAAACACCACGGTGCAGCCGGCACCGAAGGAAGCCAGCCTGAACTCGCGGCCGTCCCCCGACAGGCCGACGAACGTGACCCATTCAGCGAGCACGTGCGGCTCGCGCCACAGCACCACGGCGTAGGGCACGACAAGCAGCACGAGCCACAAAGGCTGGGTCCAGCCTTGCAGGCGGTTGATGAACGTGATACCGAAGGTCACCACCGGAATAATGACGAGCGCGCTGATCACGTAGGCGAGCGATAGCGGAATCTTCAGATAAAGCTCGAGCGCGAGCGACATGATGGCCGCTTCGAGCGCGAAAAATACAAAGGTGAAGATCGCGTAGATCAGCGACGTCAGCGTGGAGCCCAGATAGCCGAAACCGGCGCCGCGCGTGAGCAGGTCCATGTCGACGCCGTTGCGCGCGGCGTAGTAGCTGATCGGTATGCCGGTCAGAAAGATCAGCACGGAGACGGCGAGAATCGCGTAGACCGCGTTCGCGAAGCCGTAGTTCACCACCAGCGCGCCGCCAATTGCTTCTAGCGCGAGGAACGACACCGCGCCGATCGCCGTATTGGCGACCCGGAACTCCGACCAGCGCCGGAATGTACGCGGCGTGAAGCGCAGCGCGTAATCCTCGAGCGTTTCGTCGCCGACCCATGCGTTGTAGTCGCGGCGAATCTTGACGATGCGCTGCGTACCGCCGGACGGAGGGCGCGATGCCCCAGCCTGGGTAGCCGGGCCGGCGGGGCGCGAGGGCTGTGATTCTGTTTGGTGCATCGAGGCTCGTCGTCGATGGGTTCCGGGGCTGACGGCGCGTTTATGCAAGTTGCGTTCCATTTGGGGCCGCAGCGGCACCGTGATGCGATGGACGGCCGCGCGCGGCACGGCCCGCGCACCATGCCGGCGCGATTATAGGCAGCGCAATTGCGTCGCGCCCTACGTCAACTGACGTATTGGGCCGCGCAAATTGGCTACCTACTTTTCGTTACGTCGACACCGCCAGCCGCTGCACAGCGCGGGTCGCCCGACCACGACTACAAGGAGAACCCGATGTCACACGACGATCAGAACGAGCCTGGCATGCCTTCGGCGCTGCGCCGAAAACTCTTGATGGGTCTTGCCGCCGCGCCCGCGCTCGCCATCTCCGGCATCGCGCGGGCCCAGCAGTATCCGACCGCCAAGGTCAACACCACCCACCTCGCGGTGACCGATACGGAGGTGACAGTCGGCCAGCTGCACTCGGCAACCGGCACCATGGCGATCTCCGAAACCGGCTCGATTCAGGCGGAGCGTCTCGCGATCGAACAGATCAACGCGGCGGGCGGCATTCTCGGCCGTCAGATCAAGATCATTCAGGAAGACGGCGCATCCGACTGGCCGACCTTCGCGGAGAAGTCCAAGAAACTGCTCGAAAACGATCATGTGGCGGCCGTATTCGGCTGCTGGACCTCGGCGTCGCGCAAGGCCGTGCTGCCGATCTTCGAGCGCGATAACGGCCTCCTGTACTACCCGACGTTCTACGAAGGGCTCGAGCAATCGAAGAACGTGTTCTACACGGGGCAAGAAGCGACCCAGCAGATTCTCTGGGGGCTGAACTGGGCGAACCAGACGAAGAAGGCGAAGAGCTTCTTCCTGATCGGTTCCGACTACATCTGGCCGCGCACGTCGAACAAGATTGCACGCAAGCATATCGAGCAGCATCTGAGCGGCTGCAAGGTGGTCGGCGAGGAGTATTACCCGCTCGGCACAACTAACTTCAACTCGCTGATCAACAAGATCAAGATCGCCAAACCGGATTGCATCTACGCGATCATCGTCGGCGGCTCCAACGTGGCTTTCTACAAGCAGCTTAAAGCGGCGGGCATTACCGCGGACAAGCAGTTCCTTCTGACCATCTCGGTGACCGAGGACGAAGTGCTCGGAATCGGCGGCGAAAACGTCGCGGGTTTCTACTCGGCGATGAAGTATTTCGAATCGCTCGACAACGACAACAACAAGAAATTCGTCGCGGCGTTCAAGGCCAAATACGGACCCAAATCGGTGATCGGGGACGTCACCCAGGCCGCCTATCTCGGTCCGTGGCTGTGGAAAGCGGCGGTGGAAAAAGCAGGCAGCTTCGACGTCGACAAGGTTGTCGCCGCATCGCCTGGCATCGAATTGAAGAGCGCGCCGGAAGGCTACGTGAAGATCCACGCGAATCATCACTTGTGGAGCCGCACGCGCATCGGTCAGGCGCAGACGGATGGCCAGTTCAAGGTGGTGGCCGAATCGCCCGATCTGATCGAGCCGAATCCGTTCCCCAAGGGCTATCAGTAAAACGCGAAGCAGCGCGAGTCAAACGCGCTGCCGTCACGCGAGCGCGCGGATCATTTCGAGGAGAGACGCATGTCGGCTTCAGACATTCTTAACGTCACGCTGATGCAAGGTTTTGCCGGCCTGAGCCTGTTCAGCGTGCTGCTGCTGATGGGGCTGGGGCTGGCGGTGATCTTCGGCCAGATGGGCGTGATCAACATGGCGCACGGCGAGTTCATGACGATCGGGGCTTACACGATCTATTTGTTCTCGCAACTGGCCGATAACTATTGGCACGGGTACGCGCCGGTGTACTTCCCGGTCGCGATCTGCGCTGCCTTCGTGCTGGCGTTCGCGGCTGGCTGGCTGGCGGAGTGGGCGCTGATCCGCCATCTGTACCGACGTCCGCTCGACACCCTGCTCGCCACCTGGGGCCTGAGCCTCGGGATGCAGCAGGTGTTTCGCTCGGTGTTCGGCCCGAAGGAGGTGAGTCCCACGCTGCCGGACTGGCTGATGGGGTCGTGGTCGCCGAAGCCCGGTCTGGACATCCCGATCAACGGACTGTTCGTGATGAGCCTCGCGGTGCTGATGACAGGCGGGGTGCTGCTGGCGCTGTACCGCTCGCGCTGGGGACTGCGGGTGCGCGCCACGGTCGCGAACCGGCAGATGGCGAACGCGGCCGGCATCGATACCCGCAAGACCGACCGGCTGACCTTCGCGATCGGCTGCGGGATCGCGGGCGTGGCGGGCGCCGCGTTCACGGCGATCGGCTCGACGGGGCCGACCAGCGGCTCGCTCTATATCGTCGATTCGTTCCTGGTGGTGACGTTCGGCGGCGCGGCAAGTCTGCTCGGCACGGTGGCGTCCGCGTTCGGGATCGCGCAGATGCAGTCGATCAGCGAGTTTTTCATGACCGGCTCATCGGCACGCGTGGTGACGCTGCTCACCATCGTCATTGTGCTGATGTTGCGGCCGCAAGGGCTCTTTGCTTCAAAGGTGCGCCGTGCCTGAGCACTCATCGACTGTGTCGCCGCTTGTGTCACCGCTTGTGTCGCCGCTTGTGTCACCAGTCAGCCCTTTCAATCGCTTCAGCCCGGAGAAACGAATATGGACCAGCTGAACCCTTCCGCCGGCACGTCCGTCGCGCCGGACCGCGCCGTGGGCCAAGCCGGCTTGCGCCACACGCTCAAGCGCTGGCTGACGGGCGACGGCTACGGCAGCATCGTCGTGCTGGCACTGCTGATTCTCGTGGTGTTTCCACTCGCACTCGATGTGTTCCGCCTGAATCTGATGGGCAAGTATCTGACCTACGCGTTCGTCGCCGTTGGGCTCGTGATGGCGTGGGGCTACGGCGGTGTGCTGAGCCTCGGGCAGGGCGTGTTCTTCGGCCTCGGCGGTTATTGCATGGCGATGTTCCTGAAGCTCGAAGCGTCGGACCCGATCAGCACGAAGATCCAGTCGACGCCGGGCATTCCCGACTTCATGGACTGGAATCAGCTGACCGCCTTGCCGTTCTGGTGGAAGCCGTTTCATTCGCTGCCGTTTGCGCTGGCGGCGGTGCTGGCCGTGCCCTGCGCGCTCGCGTTCGTGGTCGGCTTCGCGATGTTCAAGCGACGCGTGGGCGGCGTCTACTTCGCGATCATCACGCAGGCGGTGGCGCTGATCCTGTCGGTGCTGATCATCGGCCAACAGGGCTATACCGGTGGTGTGAACGGCATCACCGATCTGCGCACGCTGCTTGGCTGGGATATTCGCGGCGATGGCGCAAAGCTGATCCTGTACTTCATCAATGCAGTGCTGCTGCTCACGGCCATTGTTTGCTGCCGGCAGATCCAGCGCAGCAAGCTTGGCACCTTGCTGCTCGCGATGCGCGACAAGGAGGACCGGGTGCGCTTTTCCGGCTACGACGTGGCCATGTTCAAGGTGTTCGCGTTTTGCATCGCCGCTGTGCTCGCGGCGATCGGCGGGGCGATGTTCACGCTGCAGGTCGGTTTCATGTCGCCCTCGTTCGTGGGCATCGTGCCGTCGATCGAGATGGTGATCTACGCCGCGGTGGGCGGGCGCATGTCGCTGGTGGGCGCGGTCTATGGCGCGGTGCTCGTCAATCTCGGCAAGACATGGTTCTCCGAGAGTTTCCCGAACCTGTGGCTGTTCCTCATGGCCGCGCTCTTCATCGGCGTCGTGATGGCGTTTCCAAACGGGCTGGCGGGTCTTTACGACAGCCACGTCAAGCCATGGCTCGCGCGCCTCGGCGCAAGGAGCGCCTCATGAGCAATACGGATTTCGTGCTGGCTGTGGAAGGCCTGAGCGTGTCGTTCGATGGTTTTAAGGCCATCGATTCGTTGAACCTGTACGTCGATCGCGGTGAGTTGCGCGTGGTGATCGGACCGAACGGCGCGGGCAAGACGACGCTGCTGGATCTGATCTGCGGCAAGACGCGGGCGAGCGAAGGCAGCATCAAGTTTCGCAACGAAGAGATGACGCGGCTGCCGGAGTTTCGCCGCGTACGCAAAGGGATTGGCCGCAAGTTCCAGACGCCGTCGATCTACGAAAACCTCTCCGTGTTCCAGAACCTCGAAGTGTCGTTTCCGCGCGGGCGGGGCGTGTTCGGTGCGTTGACGTTCCGGCGCACCGGCGACGTGCTCGACCGCGTGCGCAGCGTGGCCGGTGAAATCGGCCTTGAAAACCAGCTCGATCTCGAAGCCGGGCTGCTGTCGCACGGACAGAAGCAGTGGCTGGAAATCGGCATGTTGCTGATGCAGGACCCGGAACTGCTGATGCTCGACGAACCGATTGCCGGCATGAGCGTGCGCGAGCGCGAGATCACGGCCGAGCTGCTCAAGCGGATCTGCCAGAACCGCTCGATGATCGTGATCGAGCATGACATGGCATTCGTCGCGCAGATCGCTCACAAGGTCACCGTGATGCACCAGGGAAAGGTGCTCGCCGAAGGGGCGATGGAACAGGTGCAGGCGGACCCGCGCGTCATCGATGTTTATCTTGGCCACTGAGTGGTCCACGGAGGAGCACAGCATGTTGAATGTCGACGACCTGTTCGTCAGCTATGGCCAGAGTGAAGCGTTGCATGGCATCAGCTTCAACGCCGCCCATAACGAAACCGTGGCGATCATGGGACGCAACGGCATGGGTAAGACCACGTTGTTCAAGTCGTTGATCGGCATTTTGCCGCTCAAGTCAGGCTCGGTGCGGGTGGACGGCGAGGAGGTGTCGCGCGACGAGAGTTTCCGGCGGGTCGCCAAAGGCATCGCCTACGTGCCGCAAGGTCGCCAGATTTTCGCGACGCTGAGTGTCGAGGAGAACATCCAGACCGGTCTCGAGAATGCACCGACCAAGACGGTTCCGGAGGAGATCTACGCCCTGTTCCCGGTGCTTTACGAGATGCGCGCCCGCAAGGGCGGCAACCTGTCCGGCGGCCAGCAGCAGCAATTGGCGATTGCCCGCGCGCTCGTCACGCAGCCCAAGGTGCTGTTGCTTGACGAGCCGACCGAGGGCATTCAGCCGTCGATCATCAAGGACATTGCCCGGGCATTGAACGAGATCCGCAAGCTGCGCGATATCACGATCGTCGTGTCGGAGCAGGTGCTGAGCTTTGCGCTCGACGTCGCGGATCGCCTGTTCGTCATCGAAGGCGGCCGGCTCGTGCACGAGAGTCCGCGCAGCGCCGTCGACACCGCGAAGATTCGTGAATACCTGTCGGTGTGAGCCGACTGTCCATCATTTTCTGGAGGAGGGTTTGCAATGGCTGAAACGCTAATCAAGGTCGACCTGAAACAATCGGCCTACGACAACGAGAACGTCCACAACCGCTGGCATCCGGACATCCCAATGGCCTGCTGGGTCAATCCCGGCGACGATTTCATTCTTGAAACCTACGATTGGACCGGCGGGTTCATCAAGAACAACGACAGCGCGGACGACGTGCGCGATATCGATCTGTCGATCGTGCACTTTCTGTCGGGACCGGTCGGCGTGAAAGGCGCGGAGCCCGGCGACCTGCTGGTGGTGGATCTGCTCGATATCGGCGCAAAACAGGAAAGCCAGTGGGGCTTCAACGGTTTTTTCTCGAAGAAGAACGGCGGTGGCTTCCTGACCGACCATTTTCCGCAGGCGCAAAAGTCGATCTGGGATTTTCATGGTCTCTACACCAGTTCGCGGCATATTCCCGGTGTGAACTTCGCGGGGCTGATTCACCCGGGGCTGATCGGGTGCCTGCCCGACCCGAAGATGCTGGCGACATGGAATGAACGCGAGGCGGCGTTGATCGCTACAGACCCGCAACGCGTGCCCGGCCTTGCCAATCCGCCGTTCGCGGCGACGGCGCACATGGGACGGCTCGCCGACGACGATCACGCCAAAGCCGCCGCCGAAGGGGCGCGCACCGTGCCGCCGCGTGAGCATGGCGGCAATTGCGACATCAAGGATCTGTCGCGGGGCTCGAAGGTTTACTTCCCGGTGTATGTCGACGGTGCAGGGCTATCGGTTGGCGACCTGCACTTCAGCCAGGGCGATGGCGAAATCACTTTCTGCGGCGCGATCGAAATGGCCGGCTGGGTGCATATGAGGGTCGAGCTGATCAAGGGCGGGATGGCGAAGTACGGCATCAAAAATCCGATCTTCAAGCCGAGTCCGATCACGCCGAACTACAACGACTACCTGATTTTCGAGGGCATTTCGGTCGATGAACAGGGCAAGCAGCACTATCTGGACGTGCATATCGCATACCGGCAGGCCTGCCTGAACGCGATCGAGTATCTGACGAAGTTCGGCTACTCGCGCGCCCAGGCCTATTCGATTCTTGGCACGGCGCCTGTGCAGGGACATATCAGCGGCGTGGTCGATGTGCCGAACGCTTGCGCCACGCTGTGGCTGCCCACGCAGATCTTCGACTTCGATATCCGGCCGAATTCGGCCGGACCGGTCAGGCATGTCACGTCCGGGGTGGATTTGCCGCTGTCGCCTGATCTGGTCTGACGCGTTTCTTGTCGAGCAGGCGCGAGAGCGTTTGCCGAGGGCCGCCGTTCAATCGATGCGTGGAGTGTGTGAAGTGCGTCGAGTGCGGCGGCCGACTGACAGCCGGGCAATACCCATACCGATCCACCGATCTTCAGAGGGCAGCACCATGCCGACTTACGAGTACCGCTGCGATAACTGCGGCCCCTTCGCCGCGATACGCCGTGTCGCCGAGCGCGATACGGTCTGTGCGTGTCCCGCTTGCACCGCGCCGGCGCAACGCATTCTTAGCCTGCCGGCGTTGTCATTGATGCCAACGGCCGCCCGTGCCGGGCACCAGATTAACGAGCGCGCGGCGCATGCGCCGCAGCGTTCGGGAGAATACACGCACCGTCATGGGCCGGGATGTGGGTGCGGGTCGAAGGCGTCCGCGGTCGCGACGACGCCAGGCGGCCTCAAGACCAACGCTGGCGGCCGACCGTGGATGATTAGCCACTGACTCGCTGCGCGGGGCCGTGAGCCGTGCGGCGCTGTGTTGACGACAACGTGCCGCCGCGCCCGGACACAAGACCCGTTGACGTTTGTTACGGCAACGAGATCGTCAACGTGGCCGATTGCGGTCCGAGTTTGACCACCTGCGAATACGGCGCGAGTGTGCGCAACGTCTGATCGCGCAGATAGGTGTTCAGCCCGAGATAAGCGAGCAGGCCGACCAGTGCGAACACCGCGCCGATCGACCACAACGGCACCTCGCGCTTGAGACGGTGAGCGACCTGATCCGGCAGCGGCCAGTGCGGCGCGAACGGCGCGCGCTTGCCCTTCATATGCGCGATTTCATCGCCGATGCGCGCGGTCAGATAGGCGAGCTTCTCCGGCCCTTCGAGCAGATACTTGCCCTGGAAGCCGAGCAGCAGGCACATGTGGAACACTTCGAGCGACTGCAAACGCGCGGCGCCCTGTGCGCGGCATTCCTCCAGATACTGGAAGAATTTTTCGCCCGCCAGTTGCTCGCCGAACAGCACCAGTTGCAACGGCCGGCGTTCCCATTCCGTGCGGATCTTGAAGGTCGACGACAACACTGATTCGTCGATGGCCGCGCAGAACGCAAACTTGGATGCGTAGACGTCTTCCGCCGACGCATTGAGCTTTTTCGCGCCGCGCTCGAAGTCGCCGAGAAACTGCTGGATACGCTGGCTGAATTCGTGCGCGTCGCCGGGCTCGCGGCCGTTCTTCAACAAAAACAGCATGAAGAAGCCGTCGTATAGCAGATCGAGCAGCGAGCGGACCTGGTAGCTCGGCTCGGTCATGGGGGCGGGCGTCGCGGCAGGCGTGCTGCCGCCAAACAGGGAAGGCGCGTAGCTCATGATGTGACGGCGATCAGTTCGAGTTGAAGATCGTTGATGCCCGACGGCGCGTAGATCATCGCCGATTGGGCCTGCAACATACGGTCATACAATGCGCCGCGCGATTCGCACGAGAAGTAGCACGCGCCCGGGCGCACCGGAATCGCGGGCGGCACTTGCGGGGTGTAGACGAGACGCACGCCGGGCATGGCCGAGAGCACCAGCTTGTCGACGTCGTCCGGCGCGCCGACCTTGAAGCGGGCCGGTACGGCTTCGACGAGTTCGGCGGTCGGCATGTCCGCGGAGACCGCGATATAGAACTGCGTCTTGTCGTCGATCTTGCCCGAGTCGAGGCGACCCGCATGGAACGACGGACGCACCTCTTCGAGCGCGATCGCGAAGTAGCGCGTGGAGATCACGGTTTCGAGCAGATCGCGCAGGATCGTGTCGAGGCGCGCAAAACCGGGACCCGGGTCGTCATGCCGGTAAGCCGGCAGGTCGGACAAGGCGTAGCCCTTCGAAAACGTCATGAGCTGGCCGGCCAGACGCAGCAATTCCTGAAACAGGCGTTCCGGATGCAGCGCCGAATGCTGGTACAGATGCGCAAGCGAAGCAAACGCGGCGCTCGCGGTGTGCAGCAGCCAGAACGAAGCGATGTCGCCCGAACGGAACTCGATGATGTTCTTGGTCGGCTCGCGGTGAAAACCGTACAGCGCGTTGACCTTGGCCTGCAGCGCGTCGATCAGTTGACGCAGCCGTTGATGCAGGATCGGCGACGCGTCGATCGCGAGGCAGGGCGGCACGAACGTGTCGTCGATTTCAAAACCGGACGTGGCGGTGCGGCGCACGCGCACGAGCGGCACCGACAGCAACTGGTCGCGCGGCTCGCTATGCGCAATGAGTTTGACGCTGGTCTTCAGGAAGGTGATGTCGGCTTCGGCGGCGTCAGTGAAATGATCGGTCACCGGCGTCTGCTCGCTCACGTAGCGCGACACGAAGCCCGCGTTGCTGTCTTGCGAATAGTTCGCGCCGGTTTCTCGCAACGGATGCAGCGCCAGATAAAACGTGAATTCATTGATGCCGTCGGGCAACGTGTCGAGCGCGATTGGCGGCGGCAGGTCGTCGGCTTGCGGCGCGGAGTAGAGCGCCCCGTCAGGAAACACCAGTGAGAGTTCGCTCACGCGCAGCACGTTGCTGCCGAGCGCGTCGCGGTCGAAACGCGCCGAACGCACGCCCCAGTTGTACGGCTGGATCGCCTGGATCGACTCGAACAGGCGCGCCTCGTGATAGGCGTCCTGACGCTGAAAATGCTGCGGCCTTAGAAACAGGCCTTCCCCCCAAAGCACTTTTGCGGAATAACTCATGTCAAACCTGTTATATGCGTTCAGCGTGCGGCGCGCCCGGAGATAACCGATTCGAGCGCCGAATTGTTAATTCTCTAAAAACTGTTAAATCGTATATGCGCGGCATCTTTAACCGCAACTTACCGAAGAAAGCATATTCAGCGGTTGGGGCGGCAATCCCTGTTCAGGCGGGATCACAGTGCCGTTAGTCACCGTCATTGCACAGTTATGCAGGCCGATCATTATGCCGGATTTCTCCGACTTCGCCGGGTCGAAGGCGAATTTCCAACGCTGCATGGCCGGATCGCGGAATAGCGCGACGATACCGAATGCCTGCGCTTCGCGTGAGACTTTTTCGGTGACGGTGTAACGTTGACCGGGGATCAACGTCACTTCTCGTACGCCCAGCAGATCGCCGCCAAGCGTTGTCTTTTCCTTGGCCGGATCGGTAAAGGTGTCGAATGGCGCCTGCTGGAATGAGGTGGGGTCTTTCAACACATAAAGCCGCACGATCAGCGCCAATGGGCGGTTGTCATTGGCGGCATTCAGATTCTGCGCCGCGTATAACGTCAGGCCGACATTGCGGGGCGGTTTCTGGGCGTCCGGCAGATCGGGTTTGCCGAGGCCGCTCGCCTGCAAAACCGCGTTGGCCGCGGCTCCCAGCGCCGGCACGGCGGCCGCGCAGCCGCCCAGCAGCGCGCACGCCGCGAGGCTGGCAATCAATAGCGATGCATGGCGAACAAGACGCGAATTCATATACATCGACCGGCTCGGCGCCGTCCCCCGTCAAAACATCAATAACGAAATCAATCCGGTAATTTTGCAGTCACGCTATTGCGCTAAAGCCGGTTTATGCAAAGCGCATTGCGCCCCGGCACTTACGCGTTCGCATGCGTTGCGCACGGAAATTTTTTCCGCTTCTCTCATTTCCACTATTGCACCAGGAAACAATTTCTGCATGTTTCGTTTAAATCATCCACATGCATTTTTTTTGTGCAATGCTTCTTCACACGAAAGTTGAATTATCGAAAATTGGCCTGTACTATACCCGCGCAGTTGAAGCAAAGCAAAACCCGGTTTCTCCTTGAATTAAAAAAATCGCACGTCGGTGAAAAACGATGAATCAGCGTCTGTTAGTAAAACTATCTGGGGTAGTGTTGGCATGCGGCGTGATTGCCGGTTGTGCAACACAGGGCAACAACGTGGCGACCACACCGGAGGCTTTTAATAAGCAACTCGCGGACGCGGACACCGTCGCGAAGGGTGGCGACCAGGACCGCGCCATCTCGCTTTATCAGCAATTAGCCAAATCCGATCCAACGCGTGAGGAACCGTGGTCGCGCATTGCGCAGATCCAGTTCACGCAGGGTCATTACGGCCAGGCGATTGTCGCCGCACAAGAAGCGCTGCAGCGCGACCAGACCGATCGTCAGGCCAAGAGCGTGCTGGCTGTCGCCGGCCTGCGCGTGGCTACGCAGTCGCTTGGCGAACTGCGTCAGGATGCGTCGCTCGCGGGTGATGCGAAGTCGGACGCGCAAGCGCTCGCCAAGCAGTTGCGCGACACACTCGGCGAAGCCACGTTGTTCCCGCCTGACCCGAACGACAAGCCTGTCGTCAAGAAGAAGCGCATTATTCGCCACGTCGCCAAGGGCAAGACCACGGAGACGCCGGAAGCAACCCCCGGCGCCGCGGCTCCGGCCGCCACGGCGGCAGCTCCCGCCGCGCCGGCACCGGCCGCGCCCGCCGCGCCTGCGAAAGCAGCGCAAAGCGGCGGCGCGTCCGATCCGTTCAGCGCGCTGCGCTGATCCACACGCCTGATCTATCTGCATCCGGGAGCCGACGATGGCGAAGAAAGAAAGTATTCAAAAACGTTTGCAAAAAGTGCGGCCGCCGCGCGTTCAACTCACGTATGAAGTTGAGCGTGGCGATGCGATCGAGGTGAAAGAACTGCCGTTCGTCGTCGGTGTGGTTGCCGATCTGGCCGGACAGTCCGAAGTCGAGCAGCCGAAGCTGCGCGATCGCAAGTTCGTCAACATCGACCGCGACAATTTTGACGACGTGATGAAGGCGATCGAGCCGCGTGCCGCATTTCAGGTGGAAAACCGCCTGAGCGAAGCGGGTGGCAAATTTGCTGTCGACCTGCGGTTCAAGTCGATGGCCGATTTCAACCCGGATGAGGTGGTCGCGCAGATCGAGCCGTTGCGCCGTCTGCTCGAAGCGCGTTCGAAGCTGGCCGATCTGCGCAACAAGCTGGCCGGCAACGACAAACTCGAAGACCTGCTGAGCGAAGTGCTCAACAACACGCAGCAGTTGCAAACGCTGGCGAAAGACCAGGACAACGCAGCGGACCAGCACGCCGGCGCGCCGGACCACGACAAGCAGGGCGAATAAGTACGCACGGGGTGTGAGATGAATCAGCAAACGGCAGCAGCCCAACTCGCCGCCGCGCAGAGCGGCACGGAATCCACGCTGCTCGACGAGATCGTCGAGAAAAGCCGCGTGGCCAAGTCCGAGTCCGAACACGCGCGCGCAAAAGACCTGATCGGCGA
Organism: Paraburkholderia sp. BGA-UO-ETr-F12; assembly: GCF_059567945.1. NCBI lineage: Bacteria > Pseudomonadati > Pseudomonadota > Betaproteobacteria > Burkholderiales > Burkholderiaceae > Paraburkholderia > Paraburkholderia sp. BGA-UO-ETr-F12. The sequence goes on from NZ_JCAQOZ010000057.1 coordinate 155,831, forward strand.
ACTCGTGCACCAGGTGCTCGACGGCACGGTGGTGGTGTCCGACAACCTGTCGGCCACGATCGACGCGCGCGTCGCGGAACTCGACCGCCTGATTTCCGCGCAATTGAGCGCGGTGATGCATGCGCCGGAATTTCAGCGCATGGAAAGCACGTGGCGCGGTCTGGACTATCTGTGCAAGGAAAGCAATACCGGCTCGACAGTCAAGATCAAGGCGCTGCACGCGCCGAAGCGCGATCTCGTGCGCGACTTCAAGAACGCGATTGAATTCGATCAGAGCGCGCTCTTCAAGAAGGTTTATGAGGAAGAGTTCGGTACGTTCGGTGGTGCGCCGTTCGGCACGATCATCGGCGACTTCGAGGTGACGCGTCAGCCTGAAGACGTGTATTTCATCGAACAGATGGCGCATGTCGCGGCTGCGGCGCATGCCCCTTTCATCGCTTCCGCGTCGCCTGAACTGATGGGCCTCGAAACGTTCGCCGACCTCGGCAAGCCGCGCGATCTCGGCAAGGTGTTCGACACCGTCGAATACGCGAAGTGGAAGTCGTTCCGCGATTCCGAAGACTCGCGTTATGTCGGTTTGACCTTGCCGCGTTTTCTCGGTCGCCTGCCTTTCAATCCGAAAGACGGCGCCACCGCGGAAGGTTTCAACTTCGTTGAAGACGTGGACGGCACGGATCACAGCAAATACCTGTGGTGTAACGCAGCGTGGGCATTTGCCGCCCGCCTGACTGCCGCCTTCGACGACTTTGGCTGGTGCGCGGCGATTCGCGGCGTGGAAGGCGGCGGTCTGGTAGAAGACCTGCCCACCCACACGTTCAAGACCGACGACGGCGAGGTCGCGCTGAAATGCCCGACGGAAATCGCGATTACCGATCGCCGTGAAAAGGAACTGAGCGACCTCGGTTTCATTCCGCTCGTGCACTGCAAGAACTCGGATTACGCCGCGTTTTTCGCTGCGCAATCGGTGCAAAAACCCAAGAAATACAGCACCGATAGCGCGAATGCGAACGCCGTGCTGTCCGCGCAGTTGCAGTACATCTTCTCGGTATCGCGCGTGGCGCACTACCTGAAGGCGATGATGCGCGACAAGATCGGCAGCTTCGCATCGGCACAGAACGTCGAAGTTTTCCTGAATCGTTGGATCTCGCAGTACGTGCTGCTGGACGACAACGCGACCCAGGAGCAGAAAGCGCAGTTCCCGCTGCGCGAGGCATCGATCCAGGTCTCGGAAATTCCGGGCAAGCCTGGCTCGTATCGTTCGGTCGCTTTCCTGCGGCCGCACTTCCAGCTAGACGAGTTGTCGATCTCGTTGCGGCTTGTTGCTGACCTGCCGAAACCGGCAAATTCATAAACGAAGTCAGAGAACCCGTGCGGGCCGCACGGGTTAGCTGTTAAAACCACCTCTTTGGGGAGTCGATGAGTTATGAAGGACATCTATTTAAAATTCGGCAATCCGGCGATCAAAGGCGAGTCTGCCGATAAGGATCATGCTGGCTGGATCGAAATCGATTCATGGAGCCACTCGATTACGCAACCGCGTTCGGCAACGGCTTCGACGGCGGGCGGTCACACGTCCGAGCGTTGCGAGCACGCCGACATGCAGTTCACGAAAGATATCGACGTGGTCAGCCCGCTGATCTATCAACACGCATCGGGCGGCACGACGTTCGACGAGGTGACGATCGACTTCATGCGTTCGGACGGCGAAGGCAACCGCATCAAGTACCTGGAAGTAAAGCTCAAGTACGTGATCATCTCGAGCGTTACGCCGAGCGTGGTGGGCGAAGGCCTGCCGACCGAACAGTTCTCGCTGAAGTACGCTGCTGTGCAGTGGAAGTACACGCAGCAGAAGATCGGCGGCAACCAGGGCGGCAACGCGCAAGGCGCGTGGAGCCTGACGAAGAACGACAAGACGTACGCGGTTTAATGCCGGGGTGCACGCGGCGTGCGGCTTGCAAAGGCTGGCGCACGCCGTGTGCACTTCGCGTCTAACCGGTTTTCCGGACGCTGATGAAACGCTTCGAACCCAGCTTTCTCGACAAGCTGTTCGACGACGAACCGCATCTGCCGGCTTCCCCGGCAATGCGGCAATTGTCGTTGGACGAACTGAAGGCCACCGTCGCGCGCGACGTCGAGGCGATCCTGAACACCCGGATAGCCCTGACCGAACACGAGCTGGCGACGCTGCCGGAGTGTCAGCGCTCGCTGTTGACGTACGGCCTGAACGATTTCGCGGGCTTAAGCCTCGCGAGTCACTACGACCGTACGTTTATCTGCAAGTCGATTCAACAGGCAATCGCACGGCATGAGCCACGCTTGCAGCAAGTAGCGGTTACGCTCGAATTGAACGAACAGTCCACCAACGCGCTGAACTTTGCGATTCAGGCGTTGCTGGTCGTGCATCCGGCGGAAGAACCGGTGAGTTTCGATGCAATGCTGCAGCCATCCACGCTGCAATACTCGGTGACGCGCGCACGCGCGAAGCTTTAGTCCCCGATTCTGGTGGCTGGGTTGCAGTACCTGTGTTTTAGTATCTTGAGTACCGCTTTTGCCACCGCTTACGCGCAACGGTGGCGATGAATCAAGCGGAGAGGGTTCAGGTCCGGGGATAGATCGATGGAAGAGTTGCTGCCGTATTACGAGCGCGAATTATCATTTCTGCGGCGCTATTCACGCGATTTCGCTGAACGCTACCCGAAAATCGCGGCGCGCCTGGCGATGTCCGGCGAGCACTGCGAAGATCCGCACGTCGAGCGGATGATCGAATCGTTCGCGCTATTGGGCGCGCGCATCAACAAAAAGCTCGACGACGATTACCCCGAATTCACCGAAGCGCTGCTGGAAGTGCTGTATCCGCACTACTTGCGGCCATTCCCGTCGTGCTCCATCGCCCAACTGGGCACGTCGGCCGCGCTCAGTCATCTGACCGAGCCGGTTCTGGTCGAGCGCGGCACCGAACTCAAGTCGCGCCCGATTCGCGGCGTGCAATGCCGTTTCCGAACCGCTTACGATGTGACGCTGGCGCCGATCCGTATTTCGGAGGCGAAGTACACGTCGGTCGCGATGGCGCCGAGCGCAACCGTTCTGCCCGGCAACGCCACGGCGATCGTGTCGATCACGTTCGAATCGACCGCCGCGCAACTCGATCTTTCCGCACTGAAGGTCGGTACGTTGCGCGCGCACCTGCACGGCGAGCAATCGTTTATCGCGGCGCTGGCGGACTGCCTGTTCGTCAACGCGATGGCGACTTATGTCGAAGCCGACCGCCGCGGCGTGTGGAAGCAACTGCGTGAGCCCGCGGCCGTACAAGCCGGGTTCGACGAAGACGATGCGCTGATCGACTATCCGGCCAAATCGCATCCGGCGTACCGCTTGCTGACCGAATACTTCGCGTTCCCGGAAAAATTCAATTTCGCGGATTTCGATCTGACGGCAATGACGCGCGCGAGCGGACGCTGCCAGCGTCTGACCTTGCACGTCGTGCTCAAGGAAGTGCGTAGCGATTCGCACATCGCGCGCCTGCTGGATTCGTTGTCCGCGCATCATTTCCGTCTGTTCTGCACGCCGGTCGTGAATCTGTTCGAGCAGCACGGCGAGCCGATCCGGATCAGCCATCAGGCGGTTTCGTATCCGGTGATCGCCGAAGCGCGCCGCGCATTCGCATACGAGGTTTATTCGATCGACTCGGTGAAACTCGTCCGGCAGCAGGCGCACGAAGAATCGGTGATCGAGTTCCGCCCGTTTTATTCGCTGCATCACGGCGAAGCGGCACGTGCGGGGCACTACTGGTTCGCGCGGCGCAACGATTGGGTTGCGCAGAAAAGCCCCGGTTACGAGACCGAGATATCGATTGTCGATATCGATTTCGAGCCGGCCGCGCCGCAAACCGATACGCTGAGTCTCGATCTGACGTGTACCAATCGGGACCTGCCCGCCGGCCTCGCGGTAGGCCTCGAAGGCGGCGATCTGTTTCTGGAGGGCGGCTCGCTGACCGGCAGCATCACCATGCTGCGACGGCCGACGCCCAGCGTGCGTTTCGAGCGTGGGCGCGCTTCACACTGGCGGCTGATTTCGCATCTGGCGTTGAATCATGTGTCGCTCGCCAGCAGCGGCCTGTCGGCACTCAAGGAAATGCTGGTGCTTTACGACTTGCGGCGCACGGCAGTGTCGGCACGGCATATCGACGGCCTCGTGGGCATCGAGCAGCGCGCCGCGGTGCAATGGCTGCCGGGCAAGCCGTTCGCGACTTTCGTGCGCGGTATCGAGATTCGTTTGACGATCGACGAGGAGCATTTCGTCGGCACGAGTCTCGCGTCGTTCGTGCGTGTGATCGATACGTTTTTCGGGCTGTACGTGCATCTGAACAGCTTTGTGCAACTGGTCGTCGTGTCGAAGCGCACTGGCGAGGAGATTTTGCGATGCAAACCGCGCAGCGGCGAATCGATCCTGGCGTAGTCGAGCAACTTCTCGACGAACCGCATCGCTTCGAATTTTTTCAGGCGGTGCGGATTCTCGAGAAGTGGTTCGCGCAGCAGGCACCCTCGAGTAACGGGCGTCCCGGCGAAATCGTCGCGCAGCGGCTTGCTTTTCGCAATTCGCTGTCGATGTCGTTTCCGCCCAGCGAAATTCATAGCGCGCAGTCCTACGACGACGAAGGCGCGGCGCTGAAAGAGAAGCCGCAACGCACCGCCGCGCTCGCAGCCGGTTCGCTGCACAAGGTCGATATCACACCGGCGTTTTTCGGTTTGCTCGGCGGGCAGGGCGCTTTGCCGCTGCATTACACCGAGCAGATCATTGCGCGCGAGCAGATCAAGCGCGACCGCGCGGCACGCGAATTCTTCGACGTGTTTTCGAATCGCGCGACAGCGCTTTTCTACGCGGCGTGGAAGAAGTACCGGCTGCCGTTCCATTACGAACTGGATCGCGACGAACGCTATCTGCCGCTATTGCTCGCGCTGGCAGGCGTTGCCGACGACGACACGCGCAACAGTCTGCAAAGCGGCGACGGCGCGCTGTTCGACGAAGCGATTGCCGGCTACGCATTGGCCGCGCGGCACCGGCCGGTTTCCGCGGCCTATCTGCAACGCACGCTCTCCGAATACTTCAAGGTGCGGGTGCGCGTCGAACAGTTCGTCGGCAAATGGTACGACGTGCCGCGCGATCAACTGACCGTGCTCGGCGGCGTCAATGCCACGCTCGGCGCCACGGCGCTGGCGGGCGAGCGGGTCTGGCAGCGCGACATGCGTGCGCGGCTCGTGATCGGACCGCTCGACAAGGCTGACTATGAAGCGTTTTTACCGGGCGCCGACCGTGCTGTGGCGCTCGAACGCATGCTGACGCTGCTTGCCGGCGTGACACTCGAATATGAGGTCTCGCTGGTGCTGCGCCGCAAGGAAGTGGGGCCAAGCACGCTGAGCGGCGGCGCACGCCTCGGTTGGGACGCATTTCTGTGCACGAGAGAAGCCGACCATGATCGCGCTGATGCGCGCTATGAATTGCACGTGATTCACTGACCATAACGATAGAACCAGGACCCGGATCGCACGACATGAGCACGTCCCTCAATACCCTGATCGCCAAACTGAATCCGACCTGCCGTCAGGCGGCTTTGCTCGCGGCCAACAACTGTCTCGCGCGCGGTCACTATGAGGTCGACCTCGAGCATCTGTTGCTCGCGCTGCTGGAAGAACCGGCGAGCGACGTCACGCTGGTGCTGCGCGCAAGCAGGGTCGATGCGCATGCGTTGCGCGCGGATGTCGAGCGCGAATTGCAGCGCCTGAAGACCGGCAATACGCGTACGCCGGTGTTCTCGAAGCACCTGATCGATTTGCTCGAGCAGGCATGGCTGATCGCGTCGCTCGATTCGCGGATTGGCCGGATTCGCTCCGGGCATCTGCTGCTCGCGTTGTTGACGGCGCCGGATCTCGCCCAGTTTGCCGAGCGTATGTCGCCACTGCTGCGTGAGGTGAGGGTGACGGATCTGAAGCACAAGTTCGACGAATTGACCGCGGGGTCGCGAGAAGTCGAGCGGAGTAACGACGCGGAGAACGAAGCTGAAGGCGCGAGCGATGCAGCCGCTGCCGACCCGGCACCCGGCGCGCCCTCGAAAACGCCCGCGCTCGATACCTACACCAGCAATCTCACGCAGCGCGCGCGTGAAGGCAAGATCGATCCGGTGATCGGCCGCGAAGGCGAGATTCGCCAGACGATCGACATCCTGATGCGCCGCCGGCAGAACAATCCCATCATGACGGGCGAGGCGGGCGTCGGCAAAACGGCGGTGGTCGAAGGCCTCGCGTTGCGCATTGCGGCTGACGACGTGCCCGCGCCGCTGAAGGGTGTCGCACTGCATGTACTCGACATGGGGCTGCTGCAAGCCGGCGCGAGCGTCAAGGGCGAGTTCGAGAATCGCCTGAAAAACGTGATCGACGAGGTGAAGAAGAGCCCGCATCCGATCATTCTGTTTATCGACGAGGCGCATACGATCATCGGCGCCGGTGGCCAGGCCGGCCAGAACGACGCGGCGAATCTGCTGAAGCCGGCGCTGGCGCGCGGCGAATTGCGCACCATCGCGGCGACCACGTGGAGCGAATACAAAAAGTACTTCGAGAAAGATGCGGCGCTGGCACGGCGTTTCCAGGTCGTGAAGATCGAAGAGCCGAGCGAGACGCTCGCCGCGGCAATGTTGCGCGGCATGGCAGCGTTGATGGAAAAGCATTTCAACGTCCGGGTGCTGGACGACGCGATCACTGAGGCGGTCCGTCTGTCGCATCGTTATATCAGCGGCCGTCAACTGCCGGACAAGGCGATCAGCGTGCTCGACACCGCCTGCGCAAAAGTCGCGCTCGCGCATAGCTCGACCCCCGCCGCGATCGACGACACCAGGAAGCGACTCGAGCGTATCGACGCCGAAATTGCCGCATTGGAGCGCGAAGTGGCGAGCGGCGCTCTGCACGACGAACGGCTCGCGGCGCTGCGCGACTTGCGTGAAGAAGATGTGAAAGACCTCGCGGAAGATGAAGCGCGCTACGACAAGGAGCGCGCGCTCGTCACGGAGATCGTCGGCCTGCGCGCTGAAATCGACGCCGCGCGCGTGGGCAGCGCGGATGCCGCGCAAGCCGACAAGGCGCAGCAGGCACGCGACACGCTGGCCACGCGTGTGGCGGAGTTGCACGCCTTGCAGGGCGGCCAGCCGATGGTCCCGTTGCAGGTCGACGGCCACGTGGTTGCCGAAATCGTCGCTTCATGGACCGGCATTCCGCTCGGCCGCATGATCAAGGACGAAATCCAGACCGTGCTGAATCTGCAGCCGTTGCTGGCCGCCCGCGTGATCGGGCAGGACCACGCACTCGATGCGATCGCGCAACGCGTGCGTACCGCCAGCGCGAATCTCGAGGATCCGAACAAGCCGCGCGGCGTGTTCATGTTCGTCGGACCGTCGGGCGTCGGCAAGACCGAAACCGCGCTGGCGCTCGCCGACGTGCTGTACGGCGGTGAACGCAAGATGGTCACGATCAACATGAGCGAGTACCAGGAAGCGCACAGCGTGTCGGGCCTGAAGGGTTCGCCGCCGGGCTACGTCGGTTACGGCGAAGGCGGGGTGCTGACCGAAGCCGTGCGTCGCAATCCGTATTCGGTGGTGCTGCTCGACGAGGTGGAAAAGGCACACCCCGACGTGCTGGAAATGTTCTTCCAGGTGTTCGACAAGGGCACGATGGACGACGCGGAAGGGCGCGAGATCGATTTTCGCAACACGCTGATCATTCTGACCTCGAACGTCGGCTCGCAGGCGGTGATGCAGGCATGCCTGAACAAGAGCGCGGAAGAGCTGCCGGATGCGGATGAACTCGCGGAGACGCTGCGGCCACAGTTGTACAAGGCGTTCAAACCAGCGTTCCTCGGGCGCATGAAAGTGGTGCCGTACTACCCGATCACCGACGACGTGCTCGCCGAAATCATCGACTTGAAGCTGGAGCGGATTCGCCGCCGTATCGAATCGAATCACAAGGCGGTATTCGAGTGGGACGAATCGCTCGTCGACGCTGTGCTGGCGCGTTGCACCGAAGTGGATTCCGGTGCGCGCAATGTCGACCACATTCTGAACGGCACGCTCCTGCCCGAAGTTGCGCAGCAGGTGCTCGAGCGCATTGCCAATGGTACCGAGATCGAACGCATCACGGTGCGCGCGAGCGAAGCGGGCGAGTTCGAATACAACGTTGTGTGAAGAGGCATGCCCCAGTTGCTTCACGATCTGTTTTAATGCCGTACCGGAACCTTATTGCTTTCTGTCATGCCGACTAATCTGAACACGCTGCTGGCGCCGATCAGCGAAACCTCGCCGTGCGGCGAAGACCTGCTGTTTTCAGCGGATTTTGACGCGATCCAGCACGCGCGCCGTTTTGAAGACCCGTCACTGGATCAGGGCGAATGGGTCACGGATATCAAGGAAGCCGACTGGCCGTTCGTGGTCGAACGCTCGAGCAGCCTGCTGCAGACGCAGACGAAGGATTTGCGTCTCGCGGTCTGGCTCACCGAGGCGCTTGCCATCGAGGAAGGCGTAACCGGTCTCACGCAAGGTTATGCGCTGCTCACGGGGCTGTGCGAAACGTACTGGGATCACGTTCATCCGTTGCCCGAGGGTGACGATACCGAGTACCGGCTCGGCAACGTCGCGTGGCTGGTCGGACGCACCGGCGATCTGCTGCGGGCCACGCCGCTCACGTCGTCGCAAGGCAGGTCGTACAGCACGATCGACTGGGACGTCGCCACGCATGTCGCGCAAGCGGTCAAGCGCGATCCGGATCACGCCGACGATATCGCGCGCGGCAAACCTTCCATTGAGCAGATCGAAGCATCGAAGCGCGCCACCCCGGTCGCGTTCTATTCGACGTTGCTGGCCGACCTGAAAGCATTCGAAGCGGCGATGCTCGCGCTCGAACAGGCACTGGACCGACGCGCGGCCGATTCGGCACCGAGCTTCCGGCAGGCGAAAGATGCGTATGAGAGCGTCTACCGGCTGGCGGAACGCTTTGCCCGCGAACTGGGCGTCAGCGCTGATGCGCCGGCGGCGAAAGCGCCGAAGCCGGAAGAACACGAGCGTGCCGAGCCTACTTTCAAGACTTCACCGCAACGCGAGGAACCCGTGTTGACGACCAGCCCGACTAGCCCGACCGTCCAGACCAGTTCGATTGCTGGCATCCAGAGCCGCGCGCAAGCCGTCGCGCAGTTGCGCGCGGTGGCCAGATTTTTTCGCAGCACCGAGCCGCATAATCCGGCTGCTTACTTCGCCGACAAAGCGGCAGAATGCGCGGATATGCCTTTGCATCAGTGGCTTTCATCGGTCGTGAAGGACGATGGTTCGCTCGCGCATATTCGCGAACTGCTGGGCGTGAAGCCCGAGGAAAACAGCTAGAACATCTATCGCGCAAGTAAAAAAGCCTGGCATCGATTTTCGATGCCAGGCTTTTTTTAATCACACGCTCAAGCTCAAACTCAAGCGCGGCAACTCAGGATCCCGCGCGGAACTCGATGCGCCGGTTACGCGCGCGTCCGTCGTTCGTATCGTTGGTCGCAATCGGTTGATCCGGACCGACCCCTGTAGTCGTCATCTGTTCGGGCGGGATGCCCTTGGCGACCAGATAACCCTTCACCGCATCCGCGCGCGCCTGGCTCAGGGCGATATTCGAGGTGCGATTGCCCGAGTTGTCGGTATGGCCGATGATCGCCACCGTCCTTGTCTGCATCTTCGAGAGGACCGCGGCCATCTGATCGAGAATCGCGCGGCCTTGCGGCGTAAGCGTCGCGCTGCCCGTCTCGAACTCGATCGTGCGATTCGCCAGGGTCTGATCGAGCAGGCCCTGTTCCGACGCGCTCACCCGCAAGCCGTTCTTGATCGTGTAGGTCGGATTCAGTGCATTCGCCATATCGCTCGCGAGCTGCTGGCGCTGCGATTCGTTGCGGACTTCGCCTTTTACGTCGATCTGCGTGCCGTCGATTTTCAACTGACCTTTGCTGATCTGCTTCAACTGCGGGCCGATCAGTTTTTGCACGTTGGCGGACCAGTTCGGCGGCGTTGCGACGTCGGCGACTTCGATCTGATCGACCACGTTGGCCGCGCCGTAGGTGTCGCGCAGCCGTGCGAGCACCGCGGCCTTGGTCGCTTCATCCGGCACTTTACCGCCGACCACGACCTGGCCCGGCGTTGCATTGGCGGGCGGCGGCGACGCGCTGATCGCACCGGTACCGGCGCCCGTGGTGCCGCTGGCGAGTCCGGCTGTATTGACCGCCGGTCCGGCATTGCCCGGTTGCGCTGACGCAGGCGCGGGCAAAACCGTCGTCCGAATCGCAATGCCGCTATTGTCGACCGGTGTGACGCGTGCCGGGCCGTCGTTGTCGGCATGGGCAAGCGCACTGATCAGAAGGCCGGCCACAAGTGACGCAATGCGGATAGATTGGCTCAGCATCGTGTCACGCTCCCGTGAATGCTTCGCGGAACGTGTCGATGCTGACACGCAACGACAGTTGCGGTTGGTCGAGATAGCTGACGAGCTTGCTGATGCCATGATCGTTTTGTGCGTGTTCGTCGATCCATTCGGGATCGTCGATATCGATGTTATGCGCCGCGTACGCCTGCGGATCGACCACGCTATGCAGCGTTTTGGCCGAGGCGCCGTTAAAGCCGATGATGAGCCGTTCGCGTTCGGCAATCGTGCCGATAAAAATCGCCAGCTCGAAATCGGCCTGCGAGACGAATGGCGCGATCAGTTCGAGCCAGAATGCCGCGACGAGCGAGCGATAGAACGGATCGTTCGGCAGCGGCAGGGTCAGCCCGCGTTCGAGATGCGATGAACCGCTTTGCATCACAGGACGCAGCAGCGAACCGAGCGCCAGCATAGCCCCGCGCAGGCGCACCGGATGGCCGCTCGCCAGGAGCATCTGTTCGAGGCCGGAGAGTGTCTGGTGCTCGACGAAGTCGTTGAAAGTGCCGTCGTGCGGATTGCCCGGGCCGCCGCCGATCTCGATCGGCACTTGCGTTTCGCCGAGCGCCTGCAGCGCGCCGGCCGGCTCGCTCGCGCCGAGCAGCGGCTTCATCTGCGAGGCGATGCGTGACCACAGGCGCGCGAAGGCCAGCGGACTGTGGGCCAGAAACGTCAGCGGTTTTTCGACTTCCAGCGCGGTCGCGGCAAGAAACGGAAAGCGCCGCGACGATTGATCCTGGCTGGCCACCATGTGCCCGGCAATGGCCAGCTTGCTGCGCGAACCGAGGAACGCGAAATGCATCGGCTTGGCGTTCTCGTAGACGATTTTCCAGCGCGGATCGTCGGTGAGCAATTCCATGGCCTCGGCGATCCAGCGGTCGAGCGTGGCCAGCAACTGCGGGTTATGCGCGCTTTTGACGAAGTCGCCACGCGACGGGATTTTGCCGAAATAGGCGATTTGCGCCTGCACGGTTTGCGTCATTGCGCACCCCCTGTGTTCGAAACCGCGGCGGCGGCCGTCGCCGGCCGTGCCACTGGTGATGCCGGTGCGGCGCCCGTTGTTCCTGTTGGTGCCGGGCCGCCCGCGGCCGTCGCGTTGACGGAATTCGCCGCCGCGCTCACGTCCGCCACCGAGGACGGCAGCCGCAAACCGCGCAGGCTTTGCTGTTGCGGCGCGTCGCTGCTGCCGCCGCCCGAGGCTTGCGAGGTGCTGATGATGCGCATGCTGACCGCCACGGTGATATTGCCTTGGGTCCACGACAGATCGAAAGTGCCATCCGGACGGCGCTTGCGTTGCGCCGAGTTGATCAGCTTCTCCAGACCGTAGCGGCCCGGTTCGTTGACCAGTTGCAGCGTGCGGCCATCGAAGGTCGTGGCACTCAGCGTCGCGCCCGGCGAGCCCGACGGATTCGGCCACACGAAGTTGGTCCACTGCGGCGGCGTATTGCGGTAACGCATCTGCTGGCCGTCGATCGCGAGCGTGTATTCCGTGGTGCCGCTGCTAGGCTGCGGCAGGATCTGGAACACGGTCTGCGGTTCGGCCGAGCTTTGACCCGACGAGCTTGCCGCGCCGCCGGCAAGCGGCGCCACCCAGCGCGCGAAACCGCTGGTGAAGTCAGGCGTCAGCGCGAGACCCATATCGCCCCACGTGCGCGAGGTCAGCGTGTCGCCGCGGCGCACCGCGAGCGGCCCGAGCGTGGTGCCGACGAACTTGGCGATCGCGCCATCCGGCCCGAACACCTGGGCGATTTCGCCGGCGCCGGCTTCGACCTTCGCGTCGCTGGCAAACGGATACTTGTTGGCGAGCGAGCTCTGGAAGGTCTGATAGACCTGCGCGTTCCACACCTTGTTGACTTCGACGCTGGCCGGCTGGATCACCACGGCATACGCCGCCATCAGCGGACGCACCAGCAGCGGACGCAGTGCCTTGCGTTGCGAATCGGTGAGGCCCGTCAGCATCTGCTCGTCGACGTACTTCAGCGAATCGGCCAGCTCGGAGCCGCTGCCGTCGAGCGTCTGCTGCATCAGCTGACGCGCGCCCGGTCCCGGATCGCCCTGGTTCTTGATCACGTTAAAGCGTGTACGAACCTTCGAGAGCGTGTCCATGTAGCCCTTCAGCATCGAGCCGTTGTCGCCGGAGACGACGATGCGGCCCAGCGCCGAGAACTCCTGGCCGATCGGCCCCATCGGCACTTCGACCGGATTGCCGTTGATGTCGATGTTGGCGTTCAACTGGCCGGTCGGCGCACGCGAGAACCAGTTCTTGAACCAGCTGGTCACGCCGGTTTGCGCGCGTTTCAGGTTTGCGTTGAAGAGGGACGGGTTGTCCCACGAAGTCTGGTCGTACGCGGTTTCGAGGATCTTGCGGATCGGCGAATCCTGCGGATCGCCCAGACGGTTCATCGCATCCACGGCCTGGCTGAAACTGCCGAAGTTCTGCACGGCAATGCCTTGCATGAACTTCTGCCAGTGCATCGCGTACTCCGTCTTGTACATCGCGACGAGCGCCTTCTGGATCTGCTCGGGGCTGCCTTCCAGCGTCAGGTCGTCGTGCGCGGAGGTGTTGAGCACCCAGTCCTTGGCCTGCAATTCCTTGGTGGCGGCATCGCGGATCGCCGGCTGCACGTACTGGAACCACGCTTCACGCGTGAAGGTGCCGGGGATCGCGTAGCTGCCGGCCACCAGCGCCGTATTGCTGTCGCCGACAATGCGCGCGATCGTCATCGGCGCGAAACGGGTCGACGCACGCGCCTTGATTTCTTCGTAGACACGCTGACGGGCCGGCATGCCGCGCACCACGCGGCGCAGATTTTCACGGGTCTGGTCGACGAGGCCGAGGTTCTGGTCGATCATCGGCCAGTCGTTGTCGGATACGCGCGACAGATAGAAGGTGATCATGCGCTCGGCGCTGCGGATCATCTCGTCGCGAGGCATGTTGCCGCGATTCGTCTCGAGCCAGCCGCGCCAGAAGCGGGCCACCTGGTCGGTCAGGTGAGCGGTTTCCACGTGACGCTTGTCGCTCAGCATCAGGTAGGTCTTGAGCGCGTTGTACGCGTCTTCGACGTTGGTCGGCGATGCGTCGCTATACAAGCCGCCCTGGCTGTTCGCCGCCATTGCCGTATGCGCGGACACTGGAATCGCTGCGGCGTCCGGCGTGCGGTTCAGCGGAGCGAGCTGGTCGGGATGCGCGTTGACGTCTTTCAGGAACGACGCGAGATTCTGCGAGACAGGGTCGAGCAGGATCTGACGTACGCCGTTGTAGTACTCGGTCAGCAAGTGCTGTTCGAGACGGTCGCCCTGATACAGCCCGAGCGACACCGCCAACGGCTTGTCGCGGCGGAACTGCTCGAGCTGGTCGATGCGGTCTTCCAGAATGTCCATGGCCTGCAAGCGCGATTGCAGGTCGTTGCGGTTCTGCTGCAGGCGCACCACGTTATCGAGGTCGGCCTTGACGTTGTCGGCGAGTTGCTGATTGCCGATCGTCGACCACGTCCAGCCGCCGAGCGCCAGCGCGAGCACCGCGACAAAGCCGAAGAACGTGGCATAGCGCATGCGCGTCTTGGCCGGACTCGCGAACTGCTTGACGGTCTGCCGGTCGGCGAAAATCACCTTGGAGAACAGATCGCGCAGGAAGAAGCCGTTCTTCGAGAATGCACTGTGCGGCTTGGGCAGGCTCTCCGCGGAGAGGCCGAAACGGTTGGCGATGCGGGTGGCGGCGGCGCTGTTGGTTTCGCCTTCCTGCAACGCGCTCGTGAAGTAGAAGCCGCGGAAAATCGGCTTGTGCTGGAACGGGTTGGTTTCAAACAGCGTGGCGAGGAACGCGCGCAAGGCGGGCTTGATCGTCGAGAATTCGAGCGGGAAGCTCAACTGACCCGGCGAGAGCTTGTTGCCGCGGTTGATCGACATCTGCGCGACGCTGATTTCTTTCAGGCCGTCATAGAGCTCTTCAAAATGCTCGTCGAACAGGCCGACCACGTCGCGTTTTTCGTCCGGCTCGTAGGGCAGGGTGGCGCCCCATACACGGTCGTATTCATGGCGGTCGCTGCCGCTGAAAAATTCGGTGAAGCCCGTGATCAGGTCGGCCTTGGTGAACATCACATACACCGGCGCGAAGACTTCGAGCTTCTCGGTCAATTCCTGCACGCGCTGGCGTAGATTCTTCGCGAGATTGATCGCGAACTCGGGCTTGCTGCTGGTCAATTCGGCAATGCTGGCCGTGACGATGATGCCGTTGATCGGCGCCTTCGGCCGGAAACGCTTGAGCAGGCCAAGAAAGCCGAGCCATTCGGTGCGGTCTTCTTCGTGTACGGAATAGCGGCCGGCGGTGTCGAGCAGAATGCCTTCGGTCGTGAAGAACCAGTCGCAATTCCGTGTGCCGCCAATGCCGTGAATCACCGCGTTGTTCTTGTCGGCGAAAGGAAACTGCAGGCCCGAATTCAGCACGGCGCTGCTTTTGCCCGCAGCCGGGTTGCCGATCACGATGTACCAGGGCAATTCATACAGCGCCGAGCCGCCGGACATCTGACCGATCTTCGAGGTCTTGATCGTTTTCACCGCATCCACGAGGCGCGTGCGCAGTACGTCGAGTTCGGCCTGGCGCGCGGGCGTGGGCGCGGGGCCGGTTTCGGTCTGCTTCTCTGCCTGCTGCTCGAGCATTTCACCGAGCTTGTCATTCGCGCGCCGCGCGCGCAGGCGCCGCACCACCCAGACCAGCAGCCACAGCGCGATCACCGCGCCGAGGACAATGGCGGGCCACATCAGGTCGATCTGCAAGGTGTCGGCGCCGATGAATAAAACAGCAGCGAGCGCTAGCAAGCCGATGATCGAGAGCGTGCGTGTGTGGGTCAACACGTTAAGAATGCGTCGCATAAGCCGTTCAGGTCTTGGTGATGTGTGTTGTGGCGCGGGTGTGGCAAACAACATGACGCGAGCGCGGGCAAAGTCTGCCCGCGCCGCGTTTGAAACAAAACGAAAGCATATTCAGACGAAAATGAATATGGCCGGATTGTTAAATCCGCCATGGAGTGTTCCGCCGATGGCGCCTGGACGAATACCGTTATGCATTCGGCATTGCCGATTCTTGCCGGAAAAATTGATTGAACGCCCCATTGCAACCTCTTTATTACCTGCTTCGCCTTAATGACCGCGCCCCAGGACGAAGCCGGGTTTGTGATATTCAACGTGCCCGAGATCCATCATTTTCCAACGGCCACCCCACGTCAGGCCGACCTGTTCAGCCGTCTGCCCATATAACTGATAGCCTCGCATGGCCCAGGGATCTTTTTCTGAAATGACGAGCTTGCCGTCGCGCAAAAAAGCATTGTCCGCGGCAAGACCGTATTGGTGATAGCTCTGAAATGCTGCGGCATTCGTGACGTTGCCCCCCATTTGCGCCAGGCGGTTTTGCCGCTCCGGACTGCGATAACCTTCCAGCAATGCCATTTCATACCCGTACTGCTCGTGCATGATTTTGTAGACGAGCAATAAACGCGTTCTGAAATCGGCGTCGAGCAAATTCCAGTCGCGGCTCGCGTCTTTCAGCGCAGGCCGAATCTGCTCCACTTCCTGCGTTGCAAATACTTCTGGCGGCAGCGGCGGCGGGGGCACAAGCTGTTCGCCATTCAATAACGCGGCAATTTTCTCATCCGGTACTCGTGCAGTGTCATCGAATTGGAATAATTGCCGGCCGCGTAAAGCCAATGCCACCAATGGCGGCGTCGCAAGAATACCTGTGGTGGTAAAAATCAGCAAGCGCCGCTTTGCCAGTAACTTTTGCATATCGACTGCAGTCGATTGCGAAATTTTTGCCGAACGTGCTAATTGGCTTCGAGCACGTGATGCGCCTTGCGATGCCCGACGCATCACGCGGCCATGAATGGCGAGCGCGGCGCCTAATAAAGAGGCGCGTACCGCTGGCAATAGCAGCATTGCAGCGATCACAACGGCGATGGCGAAATAGGCGAGAAGTACTACGGCAATCAAAGTCGACCCCGGAAATTGGAAACAATTGTATTTTGTAATGCTTGCTCTTAGAATCAGGCCTGCTCGGAGAGGAGCCGGAACGGTATTATCACGGCGAAATAATCCAGGATTCAATGAGACAGTGAATGAGTGCGCCGGAAAGTTCGAATTCCAAAGCCCCACCTAGCCTTTTATCCGATAAGGCTAAGGGTGCCGATGGCAATGGTTCGCGAATTCTTGCGAACCTGGAAGGCCGCGTCGCGCCGCCTACCGAAAAACCACGCCGGTCGAAAACGCCGCTCGTGCTGGTTGCCTTGCTCGTGATCGCGGCGGGCGGTTGGGGCGCGTGGCATATGCAGCAACGTGTGCAGTCGGAGTCTTTGGCATCCGCCACGCCCGCCAACGCCGAGAAAGCCGCCGTGCCGGCGTCCGCCGCCAGCGGCGCGCCTCAGGTCGCGGCAAAAGCGGAAGCGCCGGCTGCGGCGTCCTCGCAGGCGGCCACGATCGTTGCTGACGATAGCGACAGCAATACACCGGCGGCATCCGCGAGTGCGTCCGCGAGCGGTGACGGGAGCCGCTTGTCGCGCGCGCTCGCCGATGGTGCCGAGCCCAGTAACGCATCCGCACCGGTTGCATCCGCAACGGCTGCGTCGGCGGTCACGGTGCCGGCTGCAAAGCATGGCAAGAGCGCCACGGCTGTGGCCGGCAATGAGAAACGCGAGTTGACGGCGCACGGCAAGAAGGAGAGCACGAGCGCGAGCAATCGTCACGCGCGCGCGCCTGCCACAGTCGCTCAAACGAAGAAATCGCGTGCGGCCGGCAATGCTTCGAAAGATGATTCGGATGCCGATCTATTGGCCGCGCTCGTGGCGCGCACCAAGCCGGCCGATCCGAAAGCGACCGACGATAAAACGGCCACCAAGGTTAGCGCATCGGCTACGCCTGGCAACATCAAGCTGGCAGAACGCGTTAAAGAATGCGGACAGCGTGGTTTCTTTGAAGACCAACTGTGCCGTTGGCGCGTCTGCGACGGGCATTGGGGTAAGGACCCCGCCTGTCCGGGGGCGGCGCCGCAGGCACGCCAGCCATAAGTCAAAAATGTGCGTCCTGGTGACGCACAATCCCATCAAGCACGACGCCAGGTTGATATGAGTCAATCCTGCGTCGTGTCTTATCTTGCTGTGGCGCATAGAATCCTTGAATGCGCTCCATCTCCTCCTGGCCCCTCGCTACCAAACTCGCTGCTCTTGTCGCCACGTTGCTTGCGTTGGCGCTCGCATCGATTGGTTTGACGCTCTGGATTACCTGGCAACTCGACGGCGGTGCGGCCGCGATCAACGAGGCCGGGCGCATGCGGATGCAAACCTACCGCGTCGCGCTGCTGCTGCGCGATTCCCCGTCTCAGGTCGGCGCGCTCGCACACCAGTTCGACGAAAGTCTCACGTTGCTTGAGAAGGGCGATCCAGTACGTCCGTTGTTCGTGCCGTGGAACGCCGAGGCGCGCGCGCGTTTTGCTCAGGTGCAAGCGCAATGGCAGGTGTTGCGCCCAGTTTGGAGCGGGCCAAATCCACCCGCAGCTGCTGAGGTGGAACGGCAAGCCAGGCAATTTGTTTTACTGATCGATTCGTTCGACAGTTCGATCGAAGCGCAGCTTGCGCGCTGGACTTCGATCCTCAATGCCGTGCAACTGGCGCTACTGGTGCTGGCGATCGGCAGTGCGCTGGCGTTGCTATATGTGGGGCATTTGAGCGTACTTGCTCCGGTTCTCAGACTAACCGGTGGTCTGGCGCGAGTCGAGCGCGGAGACTTCGGTACGCGTGTCGAGGTTGTGACGCAAGATGAATTCGGCGAGTTGTCCACGGGTTTCAACCGGATGGCGCAGAACCTGCAACAGCTTTATGCCGGTCTCGAGCAGAAGGTCAGCGAGAAAACCGCCAGCCTCGAGACGGAGCGCTCGCGTCTTGCCGCGCTCTATGAAGTGAGCGCGTTTCTCGCGAACGCGAGTACGCTGGATGCCCTTGCGCAGGGCTTCGCGCAACGCGTTCGCCGGATCGCCGCTGCGGATTCGGTGGCAATCCGCTGGTCGGGCGAGGCCAACGAACGTTACCTGCTACTGGCGGGCGACAGCCTGCCGCGTTTCATGGCTGAAGACGAGCAATGCCTTACATCGCGCAGTTGCCTGTGTGGTCATCCACAGAGCGTGCCTGGCGCGCGAGTGATCCCTGTGCTGGCCGCAGGACCCGGCGCGGCGACACTCGGTCATTGCGCGCGCGCGGGCTATGCCACGCTAGTGTCAGTGCCTGTGATTCTGCATCAGCGCACGCTTGGCGAGATCGACCTGTTCTTTAGCGAGGCGATTCACCTGTCCGCCCAGGACCGCGATCTGCTCGACACGCTGGCGAGCCATCTGGCAGGCGCGATGGAGAATTTGCGCGTGAGTGCGCTGGAACGGGAAACCGCGGTATCCGATGAACGCGCGTTGCTCGCGAGCGAACTGCACGATTCGATTGCGCAGTCGCTGGCGTTTCTGAAAATACAGGTGCAGTTGCTGCGTGATGCATTGCCGGCCCCTGCCGATTCATCCGTCGCGCGTATCGTCGACGAACTGAACGCGGGTGTGCGCGAAAGCACCGGTGACGTGCGCGAGTTGCTGATGCATTTCCGCACGCGCGGCAACACCGAGGATATCGAACCTGCGTTGCGTACCACGCTGCGCAAGTTCGAACACCAGACGGGGCTGCCCACGAATCTCCTGATCGAAGGCCATGGCCTGCCGCTCGACGCGGACGTGCAGGTGCAGGTGTTGCATGTCTTGCAGGAGGCCTTGTCGAACGTACGCAAACATGCGCGGGCGCGTGAGGTCTGGCTGGAGGTGCAGCAGAGTCCGGTATGGAGTTTTGAAGTTCGCGACGACGGCGAGGGCTTCGACGCAGAGCAACACTCGCCCGGCGAGACACACGTGGGAATGCGCATCATGCGCGAGCGCGCGGCTCGTATTGGCGCGGCAGTGGTGGTCGACTCGGTGCCTGGCGCCGGAACGTGCGTCACGTTGACGTTGGCGCCGTCCCAGCGCGGTGGTTCGGACGCGTTTCATGAAGATCAGGTCGAAGCCGCCTAGGCATCGGCCGTAAAGGGGAGCTTAGATGACGATTCCAATTCGTTTGCTGGTGGTCGACGATCACACGTTGTTCCGGCGCGGGCTGATCTCCCTGCTGCACGAAGACGCACGATTCCAGGTAGTCGGCGAAGCGGCCGATGCCGGCGAGGCGCAACGGCGGGCCGGTGAACTACAGCCCGATCTGATCCTGCTGGATAACCATCTGCCGGGCGTAAGCGGGATCGACGCACTCAAGGATCTACGTGAGGCCGCGCCACAGGCCCGGGTGTTGATGCTGACCGTAAGCGAAGACGAACGCGATTTGGGTGCCGCGCTGCGCTGCGGCGCGCAGGGGTACCTGCTGAAAACCGTCGATGCCAACACGCTCGCCGAGTCGATCGTGCGAACCATGCGGGACGAGGCGGTAGTGAGTCCCGAGATGACGGGCAAGCTGGTGTCGGCGTATCGGGCCGCGGCGGCGAACGACACGTCGGCGGGCGTGAGAGCCGCGCCTGAGGTCATGGCGATGCCACCGGCCGTTGTCGACGCAGCGCAGGCACAGCTTGCACCGGGTATTGTGCTATCGGCCCGGGAGCAGGAAATCCTTGCGCATATCGCTTTGGGCGCGAGCAACAAAGAGATCGCTCGCGCGCTGGCAATTGCGGAGACCACGGTCAAGATTCATGTACAGCATATTTTGCGCAAGCTGAAGTTGGGCTCGAGGGTGCAAGCTGCTGTGTATGCGACGGTGAATTCGATCGTTATCGATTAGCAGCCGATTAGCAATACTCCGAAAGAACTACCCCTAGGAATCTTCCTACTCCTTCTGCACCCAATCAAACTTCCTTCGGAAGGATACCGAATCCGCATCTAAGACGGCAAAGTCAGAGTCATGGAAAAGGAGTAATTCCCATGACAAAGACCGCTGTCGGCAACAGCGCCGCAACCCCACCGAAAGCATGGTCGGTTCTGATCGCGAGCACCTTCGCGTTCACCGTGTGTTTTATGGTGTGGATGATGTTCGGCGTGATCGGCATCCCGATCCGTCAATCCCTTCATCTGAACGAAACCGAGTTTGGCATGCTGGCCGCGCTACCGGTCCTGACCGGCTCGCTCGTGCGCGTGCCGCTCGGCATCTGGACCGATCGCTATGGCGGTCGCGTCGTCATGGCCGCTCTGATGCTCGCCACCGTGCCGGCAATCTGGTTGATGAGCTATGCGACCAGCTATTGGCAGTTTCTCGTCATCGGTCTGTTCGTCGGGCTGGCAGGAGGATCGTTCTCGGTTGGCACGCCGTATGTGGCCCGCTGGTTTCCGCAGGAGCGCCGTGGTTTTGCCATGGGCATCTTCGGTGCGGGCAATTCAGGTGCGGCCGTCAACAAGTTCGTCGCGCCCGCTATCCTCGTTGCCTTCGGTTGGGGCATGGTCGCGAAAACCTACGCGGTTGCCATGCTTGCCGCCGTGGTTCTGTTCTGGCTTTTTACCGCAAGCGATCCTTCGCATCGCGTGCCGAACAACCAGCGTTTCGTCGATCAACTGCGGGCACTCAAGGACCCACGCGTTCTCAAGTATTGCCAGTACTACAGCATCGTGTTTGGCGGCTACGTCGGGCTCTCGTTGTGGATGGTGCAGTACTACGTCGGTGAGTATGGGCTCGACATTCGTGTCGCTGCTTTGCTTGCGGCGTGCTTCTCGCTGCCCGGCGGTGTCCTGCGTGCGATGGGTGGCTGGCTCTCGGATCGCTATGGCGCGCATCGCGTGACGTGGTGGGTGATGTGGGTGAGCTGGATTTGCCTGTTCCTGCTCAGCTATCCACAAACCGTTTTCACGATTGCGACCGTCGACGGTCCCAAGGTCTTCCATCTCGGTCTCAACGTCGTCTGGTTCACGGTGCTGATGTTCGTGCTCGGTATTGCTTTCGCGTTCGGCAAGGCCAGCACCTTCAAGTATATCGGCGATGAGTTTCCGGACAACATTGGAGCGATCTCCGGCATCGTTGGCTTGGCCGGCGGTCTGGGCGGCTTCGCGTTGCCGATTCTGTTCGGCGTACTGGTCGATCTCACAGGCATCCGTTCGAGCGCCTTCATGCTGCTTTACGGCGTTGTGTGGGTGTCGCTGATCTGGATGTATCTCACCGAAGTCCGCCGCACCGATGTGATGACCGCAGGCGCAAGCCCCGCCGATGTCACGCGCAATCAGGTTTCGACTCAGGCCTCGACCCAGGCTTCGACTCAAGTTTCTTCTCAAGCAGGAACCCCATCATGAATATCTCGACAGCACGCGCGAGAGCCGGCCGTACGCTGACTCTCTGGAAGCCCGAAGACAAGGCTTTCTGGAAGCAGGAGGGCGAGTCCGTCGCCAAACTCAATCTATGGATCTCGGTGCCTGCACTGTTTCTGGCATTCGCGATCTGGCAGGTGTGGAGTGTCGTGGCGGTCACCTTGCCGTCACTCGGTTTTCGCTATTCGACCAATCAGTTGTTCTGGCTCGCCGCGGCGCCGGCGCTCTCCGGCGCAACGCTGCGCATTTTCTACTCGTTCATGGTGCCGATTTTCGGCGGACGTCGCTGGACGGCGCTCTCCACTGCGTCCTTGCTGATTCCGGCAGTCGGAATCGGCTTCGCGGTGCAGGACAACACCACGAGTTATCCGACCATGTTGCTGCTCGCGCTGTTGTGCGGCTTCGGCGGCGGCAATTTCAGCTCCAGCATGGCCAACATCAGCTTCTTCTTTCCGAAGGAGCGTAAAGGTTCGGCGCTCGGCGTGAACGGCGGATTCGGCAACCTCGGTGTATCCGCGGTGCAGTTTCTGTCACCACTGGTCATTACGGCCGGCGTGTTCGGCATTTTCGGCGGCGAGCCGCAACTGATGACGAAGGCAGGTCATGTATCTCAGGTGTGGATGCAGAACGCCGCGTTCATCTGGGTGCCATGGATCGCCATCTCCGCAGTCGCCGCATGGTTCGGCATGAACGATCTGGCCGACGCCAAGGCGTCTTTCGCCGCGCAAGCGAGCATCTTCCGCAGCCGTCACAACTGGCTGATGTGCACGTTGTATCTCGGCACGTTCGGTTCGTTTATCGGTTACTCCGCCGGTTTTCCGTTGCTCATCAAGAGCCAGTTCCCGGACGTCAATCCGTTGACTTACGCATGGGTCGGACCGTTCGTCGGCGCGGCGATCCGTCCGGTAGGCGGTTGGCTTGCCGACAAGCTGGGTGGCGCGCGTGTCACGTTCTGGAATTTCGTCGTGATGGTGCTCGCGGTTGTGGGGGTTTTGTACTTCCTGCCGAAAACCGGCAGCGCCGCGTTCCCGTGGGGGCCGCATGCAGGAGCGTTCGGCGGCTTCTTCGCGATGTTCATGCTGCTTTTCCTGACTACCGGCATTGGCAACGGCTCCACGTTCCGGATGATTCCGGTGATTTTCCTGAACCTGCGGCTGCGCGGCGTACCGCCCAACGACCAGGAAGCACTCGCCCACGCAAATCGCGAAGGCAATACAGAGGGCGCGGCCGCGATCGGGTTTGCCGGCGCGATCGGCGCATACGGCGGCTTCTTCATTCCGAAAAGCTACGGCAGCTCGATTCTCGCCAGCGGCGGCCCCGAACTGGCGTTGTACGGGTTCATCGCCTTTTACGTGCTGTGTGTCGCACTGACCTGGTGGTTTTACGCGCGGCGCAATGCCGGAATGCCGTGTTGAGCGCGGCGTTGAAAAGCATTAGACAAGGATTGAAATCATGAGTCACTTTCTGGACAGACTGAAATACTTCGCGCAGCCGCGCGAGCGTTTCGCCAAAGGTCACGGCGTAACCACAGGGGAGGACCGCACGTGGGAGGACGCGTACCGTGCGCGCTGGCAGCACGACAAGATCGTACGTTCGACGCATGGGGTGAATTGCACGGGCTCGTGCTCGTGGAAGATTCATGTGAAGGGGGGCATTGTCACCTGGGAAACGCAGCAGACCGACTACCCGCGTACGCGTGCCGACCTGCCGAACCATGAGCCGCGCGGCTGTGCACGTGGTGCGAGCTATAGCTGGTATCTGTACAGCGCCAATCGCGTCAAGTATCCGCTGGTGCGCGCACGCCTGCTCAAGCATTGGCGTGCAGCGCGCGCGGTGGCCGCGAGCCCCGTCGACGCATGGGCCAGCGTCGTGGAGAACGACACGCAACGCCGCGACTACCAAAATCAGCGCGGTTTGGGTGGTTTCGTGCGGGCCGACTGGAACGAGGTCAACGAGATTGTCGCCGCGGCCAACGTTTATACGATCAGGAAGCATGGACCTGACCGCGTCGTCGGTTTCTCGCCCATTCCGGCGATGTCCATGGTCAGCTACGCCGCAGGGAGCCGGTATCTGAGTCTGATCGGCGGCGTCTGCATGAGTTTTTACGACTGGTACTGCGATTTGCCGCCATCGAGCCCGCAGGTATGGGGCGAGCAAACGGACGTGCCGGAATCGGCGGACTGGTACAACTCGAGCTACATCATCGCGTGGGGCTCGAATGTGCCGCAAACGCGCACGCCCGACGCGCATTTCTTCACCGAGGTGCGTTATCGCGGCACCAAGACGGTTGCGGTGACGCCTGACTATTCAGAAGTCGCCAAGCTCGCCGATCTGTGGATGCACCCGCGCCAGGGCACCGACGCGGCACTGGCAATGGCAATGGGCCACGTGATCCTGCGCGAGTTCTACTTCAACAAACGCAGCGCGTATTTCGACGACTACGCACGCCGCTACACCGATCTGCCGCTGCTCGTGCAATTGAAGCCGCATACGCTGCCGGATGGCCGCGAGGTGCTGGTGCCGGACCGCTATGTCCGTGCTGACGACTTCAACGGCAAACTCGGGCAGGACAACAATCCCGACTGGAAAACAGTGGCGTTTGACGAGCACGGCAAGGTTGTTCTACCGCAGGGCTCGATCGGCTTCCGCTGGGGGCCGGACGGGCGCGCCGATGCCGGCCGCTGGAACCTCGAAGCGAAAGAAGGACGCCATGGCGACGCCGTGAAGCTCAAGCTTTCGGTGCTGGAAGATGGCGCGCAGCAACATGAGGTCGTGACGGTCGGTTTCCCTTACTTCGGCGGCATCGACACGCCGCATTTCACGGCCAGCAAGCAGAACGATGTGCTGGCGCGCCCGGTGCCCGCGGTACGCATCCCGTTGGGCAAGGCCGGTGAAGAGCGCGAGGTGCTGGTCGCCACGGTATTCGATCTGCTGGCTGCGAACTATGGCGTGGATCGCGGTTTCGGCGGCGCCACGGACTATCACGACGACGTGCCGTACACCCCTGCATGGCAGGAAAAGATCACGGGCGTTTCGCGTGACCAGGTGATTACCGTCGCGCGGGAATTCGCGGAGAACGCGGACAAGACGCACGGAAAGTCGATGGTGATTATCGGCGCGGCGATGAACCATTGGTTTCATGCCGACATGAACTACCGTGGCGTGATCAATATGCTGATGCTGTGCGGTTGCATCGGCCAAAGCGGCGGCGGCTGGGCGCACTACGTGGGCCAGGAGAAGCTGCGGCCGCAAACCGGCTGGACCGCGCTTGCATTTGCGCTCGACTGGATCCGGCCGCCGCGGCAGATGAACTCCACCAGCTTCTTCTACGCACACACCGATCAGTGGCGCTACGAAAAGCTGGGCGTCGACGAAATTCTGTCGCCGCTCGCGGATAAACAGCAATACAGCGGGTCGTTGATCGATTACAACGTGCGTGCCGAGCGCATGGGATGGCTGCCTTCCGCACCTCAGTTGCAAACCAATCCCTTGCAGGTAGCCGCCGACGCACAAGCCGCCGGACTCGACGCGAAGGACTACGTGGCGCGCACGCTGAAAGACGGCTCCCTGAAGATGAGTTGCGAGGATCCCGATCATCCGGACAACTGGCCGCGCAACATGTTCGTGTGGCGTTCGAATCTGCTGGGCTCGTCGGGCAAGGGTCACGAGTACTTCCTCAAGCATCTGCTCGGTACCAGCCACGGCGTGCAAGGCCGCGATCTCGGCGACGACGATGCGAGGCCGCATGAGGTCACCTGGCATGACAAGGCGCCCGAAGGCAAACTCGATTTGCTGGTGACGCTCGACTTCCGCATGAGCACCACGTGTCTGTACTCCGACATCGTATTGCCGACAGCGACCTGGTACGAAAAAAACGATCTGAACACGAGCGATATGCATCCGTTCATCCACCCGCTTTCGAGCGCGGTCGATCCGGCATGGCAGGCGCGCAGCGATTGGGAAATCTACAAAGGCTTCGCGCAGAAGTTTAGCGAAGTCTGCGTTGGTCATCTGGGTGTCGAGAAAGAGGTGGTGCTGACACCGCTGATGCATGACACCCCTGCTGAACTTGCGCAGCCCTACGACGTGCGCGACTGGAAGCGTGGCGAATGCGAACTGATTCCAGGCAAGACCGCACCGCAAGTCAATGTGGTGGAGCGCGATTATCCGAATGTGTACCGGCGCTTCACGGCCCTGGGGCCATTGATGGACAAAGTCGGCAACGGCGGCAAGGGTATCGCATGGAACACCCGGACGGAAGTCGGGCAACTGGCCGAACTGAACGGCACGGTGCGCGAAGCCGGCGCGACTCAGGGCATGGTGAAGATCGACAGCGACATCGACGCATGCGAAGTGCTGTTGATGCTCGCGCCTGAAACCAATGGCCACGTCGCGGTGAAAGCATGGGACGCCCTGTCGAAAATCACCGGTCGCGAGCATACCCATCTGGCGATGCATCGCGAGGACGAGAAGATCCGCTATCGCGACGTGCAGGCGCAACCGCGCAAGATCATTTCGTCGCCTACATGGAGCGGTCTTGAAAGCGAGAAGGTGTCGTACAACGCCGGCTATACCAACGTGCACGAGCTGATTCCATGGCGCACGCTGACGGGCCGCCAGCAGTTCTATCAGGACCACCCGTGGATGCGCGATTTCGGCGAAGGTTTCGTCAGCTATCGGCCGCCGGTCGATCTGAAGGCTGCTTCGCCGATGCATGGCCGCAAGCCGAATGGACACAAGGAAATCGCGCTCAACTTCATTACACCACACCAGAAATGGGGCATTCACAGCACGTACACCGATAACCTGATCATGCTCACGCTCAACCGCGGCGGTCCGGTGATCTGGCTGAGCGAAGACGATGCGAAAGAGGCGGGTATCGAAGACAACGACTGGGTCGAACTCTTCAACATCAACGGTGCGATCGCGGCGCGCGCGGTGGTCAGCCAGCGCGTCAATCCGGGCATGGTGATGATGTATCACGCACAGGAAAAGATTGTGAACGTGCCGGGCTCGGAAATCACCGGCACGCGCGGCGGCATTCATAACTCGGTGACGCGCATCGTGCTCAAACCCACGCACATGATCGGCGGCTATGCACAGCTTAGCTACGGTTTTAACTACTACGGAACCATCGGCACCAATCGCGACGAATTCGTCCTCGTGCGCAAGATGGCGAAGGTGGACTGGCTCGACGACGAGCCGGTGCTCGCAGCAAACGGAGGTCGGCAATGAAAATTCGCGCACAGATCGGCATGGTGCTCAATCTGGACAAGTGCATCGGCTGTCACACCTGTTCGGTGACGTGCAAGAACGTTTGGACCAATCGCGAAGGCGTTGAGTACGCGTGGTTCAACAACGTCGAGACGAAACCCGGCATCGGCTATCCGAAGCAGTGGGAGAACCAGGACAAATGGAACGGCGGCTGGAAGCGGAACGCGGACGGCTCGATCGAGCCGCGCCAGGGCAGCCGGATGAAGGTGCTCTCGCGCATCTTTGCGAACCCGAATCTGCCGCAGATCGACGATTACTACAAGCCGTTCACGTTCGACTATGAGCATCTGCAGGCCGCGCCGGAAAGCAAGGCGCCCCCCGTCGCACGGCCGCGCAGCCTGCTGACCGGCAAGCGGATGGAGAAGATCGAATGGGGGCCGAACTGGGAAGAGATTCTTGGCGGCGAGTTCGAGAAGCGCAGCAAGGACAAGAATTTCGACGATGTGCAGAAGGACATCTACGGTCAGTTCGAAAACACCTTCATGATGTATTTGCCGCGGCTTTGCGAGCACTGCCTGAATCCGGCCTGCGTTGCGAGTTGCCCGTCGGGCTCGATCTACAAGCGCGAGGAAGATGGCATCGTGCTGATCGATCAGGACAAGTGCCGCGGCTGGCGCATGTGCGTTTCCGGCTGTCCGTACAAGAAGATTTACTACAACTGGCAGTCCGGCAAGGCCGAGAAGTGCATTTTCTGCTACCCGCGTATCGAAAGCGGTCAGCCGACCGTGTGTTCGGAAACCTGTGTGGGCCGGATTCGCTACCTCGGCGTGTTGCTGTACGACGCGGATCGTATTGAGGAAGCAGCATCTGTCGAACGCGAAACCGATCTGTATCAGGCGCAGCTCGATGTATTCCTGGATCCGAACGACCCGAAGGTGATCGAGCAGGCGCGGGCTGACGGTGTGCCGCAGGCATGGCTCGATGCGGCAAAAAATAGCCCCGTCTACAAGATGGCGATGGAATGGCGCGTTGCCTTGCCGCTGCATCCGGAGTACCGCACGCTGCCGATGGTGTGGTACGTGCCGCCGCTTTCACCGATCACCACGGCGGCGAGCGAAGGGCACATGAGCCTGAACGGCGAAATTCCGGACGTCACGCAGTTGCGTATCCCCGTCAAGTATCTGGCGAATCTGCTGACTGCCGGTGACGAGGCGCCCGTGATCAGCGCGCTCGAGCGGATGCTTGCAATGCGCACCTATCAACGTGAGAAACATGTGGACGGTCGGGAAAACGCGGCGGTGCTCGCACAAGTGGGCATGACCCAGCCGGAAGTGGAGGACATGTATCGCGTGATGGCGCTCGCGAACTACGAGGACCGCTTCGTGGTGCCGAGCACGCACCGCGAATATGCGGAGAACCTGTACGACCTGAAGGGCGGTTGCGGCTTTTCGTTCGGCAACGGTTGCTCGGATGGCGCGAGCGAAACGAGTCTGTTCGGTGGGAAGAAGCGCCGCACGATTCCGATCAAGGCAAAGGTGTGAGAGGTGGAATGATGAACAACGAGCCCATTTATGAACCCCACAGCACGGCGGCACGCGTACTTGCCGCGTTGCTGAGCTACCCGGATGCCCAGTTGCGTGCATTACTGCCGGAACTGGCAATTACCTTGCTTGGCGACACGGCGCTGTCGGCTGAGCGTCGCGCAGGGGTCTTTGCGCTGACGGCCGATTTGCAGCACAGCGATCCGCTCGAAGCGGAAGCTCGCTATGTCGATACGTTCGACCGCAGCCGCCGCACGTCGCTTCATTTGTTCGAGCATGTGCATGGCGATTCGCGTGAGCGCGGCCCGGCAATGATCGATCTTCAGCAAACCTACGAGCAGCAAGGATTGTTGCTCGCACCCGGCGAGTTGCCGGATTACCTGCCCGTGGTGCTGGAGTTTGCGTCCACGCAGCCTCACGAAGTCGCGCGCGAATTCCTGGCCGAGATGGCGCATCTGCTGCAATCGATTCATGCCGCGCTGGCGCGCCAGGATAGCCCTTATGCGGCAGCCGTGGCTGCCGCGCTCGATCTCGCGGGCGAACCGGTGCAAGCGCCCGAGACCGTACCGGAGGCGCCACCCGAGGCTCCGCTCGACGAGCAGTGGGCCGAGCCTGTGGTGTTCGACGGCTGCTCCGTGGCAGGCCAGAACACCGCGCCTGCTGTGCAGCCCATCCAGATCGTTCGGCGCGACGCTGCATCGCCACGCCGATCCAAGGAGGTCACGGTATGAACTACCTCGATACGTTCTTATTCGGCATCTACCCGTACCTATGTCTGGTGGTGTTCCTGGTCGGCAGTCTGTTGCGTTACGACCGCGATCAGTACACCTGGAAAAGCGATTCGTCGCAGATGCTGCGCACCGGTACTTTACGTTGGGGCAGCAATCTGTTTCACGTCGGTGTGCTGTTCCTGATGTTCGGCCATTTCTTCGGCATGCTGACGCCGCACGTGCTCTACGAATCGTTCATCAGCGCTGGCGTGAAGCAGGTCGTGGCGATGGTGTCGGGCGGTGTGGCGGGCACGCTCGCGTTTGTCGGCGTAACCATGCTGCTGGTCCGTCGGCTCGGCGACGCGCGCATCCGTGCCAATTCGAAAACCAGCGACATCGTGCTGCTGGTGTTGTTGTGGGTGCAACTGGTTCTCGGTCTCGGCACGATCCCGATGTCAGCGCAGCATCTGGACGGCAGCATGATGATGAAACTCGCCGGCTGGGCACAGCACATCGTCACCTTCCAGGGCGGCGCTGCTGCGCTCATCGCTGAAGCGAGCTGGGTGTTCAAGGCCCACATGTTCCTCGGCATGACGCTGTTTCTGGTGTTTCCGTTCACGCGCCTCGTGCATGTCTGGAGCGGTTTTGCATCGTTGGCGTATCTGGTGCGGCCGTGGCAGGTGGTGCGCGATCGGCGTTTGAACCTGCCGGCGGGACAGAATACGCCGCCGCGGCGCTCGTGACTTTGCCGTGCGGGTTGCGGGCGATGCGCGTCAATCGACGCGCATCCGTTCCACCAGAAAGTCGAGCAACGCGCGCACGCGGGCGGGCAGGTGGCCGCCCTGGCCCAGATAAAGCGCGCTGACCGGTTCGGTCTCACCGGAATCGAATGCTTCGAGTAGCACGGTGAGGCGGCCGGCGGCCACGTCGTCGCGCACCTGAAAAGCGGCAAGCCGCGCCAACCCCACGCCGGCGAGCGTGAGTTGGCGCAGCGTTTCCCCGTCGCTGACCTGCGCATTGCCTTCTACGGGCACGTCGATCCGGCGTCGCGCTTCATCGAGCAGCGGCCAGCCGCTCGCCGCCCGTGCAAAGCCAAATCCCAGCCGGTTGTGCGTTGCCAGATCAGCCGGTGTTTGGGGCGTGCCGTGGCGGGCCAGATAGGCCGGTGCCGCGACAATCACCATCTTCGCGTCACCTAGCCTGCGCGCCACCAGTTGCGAATCCTTGAGCGGACCGCTGCGCAGCGCGACATCGGTGCGTTGTTCGAGCAGGTCGATCACCTGATCGGTCAACACGATATCGAGTGTAACGTCGGGATGAGCGGCGAGAAATTCAGGCACGAGCGGCAGCAGATAGTGCCGCCCGAGCGGCACATTCGCATGCACACGCAGGCGGCCGCGGGGCGTTGAGCCCGTGGCCGCGCCGCGTTCGGTTTCGTCGAGCTCGGCGAGCACGCGCACACCGCGTTCGTAGAACACGCAGCCTTCCGGCGTGAGTTGCAGATTGCGCGTCGAGCGGTTCACCAGCCGCGCGCCCAGCCGGGCCTCGAGACGCGACACCAGCTTGCTGACAGCCGACGGTGTCATCCCCAGCGCACGCGCCGCTGCCGAAAACCCGCCTAGCTCGACCGCGCGGACGAACACTTCGAGTTCGCCGGAGCGGTTCACATCCAAACGTGCCATCGTGAGTTCAGTTCACAGGTGATATGCCATCCGGCAGTCTACCGAAAGCACTGTCGCGCCGATATCTTTCAGTTACCGGACGGCGTGGGCCGTCGCAACGAAATGAGTGATGGGAGCATGGTTATGAACGCAGTAAAGAAGGTGGCCCTGGTGGTCGGCGCACAGGGTGTGATCGGCCGCAATCTGGTCGATCATCTCGCCACGCTTGACGATTGGACGGTCATCGGCCTCGCGCGCCGTGGCGGCGAAGCCAGCGAGCGGGTGCAATACATCGCGGCCGACCTGCTGGATCAGGCCGACACCCGCTCGAAACTGGGTGCTTTGAATCACGTCACGCACGTGTTCTATGCCGCGTATCAGGATCGTCCGACCTGGGCCGAACTGGTGCCCCCGAATCTGGCGATGCTGGTCAACGTGCTCGACGCCATCGAGCCGGTCGCGGCGGGCTTGCAGCATGTGAGCCTGATGCAGGGCTACAAGGTCTACGGCGGCCATCTCGGGCCGTTCAAGACCCCCGCGCGCGAAGATGACGCGCACTTCATGCCGCCCGAGTTCATGTTCGACCAGCAGACGCTCCTGAGTTCGCGCCAGCAGGGCAAGCGCTGGACCTGGTCGGCGATCCGCCCTGCCGTGGTGGGCGGCTTCGCATTGGGTAATCCGATGAACCTGGCGGTGGCGATCGCCGTGTATGCATCGATGTCGAAAGAACTCGGCTTGCCTTTGCGCTTTCCCGGCAAACCCGGTGCTTACGACAAACTGCTGGAAATGACCGATGCCGGTTTGCTTGCGCGCGCAACGGTGTGGGCCGCGACGGAGCCGCGCGCCGCGAATCAGGCGTTCAACATCAGCAACGGCGACCTGTTCCGCTGGAACGACATGTGGCCGAAGATAGCCCGCTACTTCGCGCTGGATGTGGCGCCGCCGCTGCCCATGTCGCTCAATACGATCATGGCCGACAAGGCGTCGTTGTGGACGGGGATGGTGACCCGGCACGGCTTGCACCCGGTTCCCTATCAGGACGTTTCCGCGTGGCGTTTTGCGGATTTCGTTTTTTCGTGGGATTACGACATGTTCGGCGACGGCTCGAAAGCACGACGTTTCGGTTTTCACGAATTTGTCGATACCGAGGCGATGTTTATCGCCATTTTCGATGACTTAAGAAGCAGAAAGCTGATTCCATGAATTACGCATTAAATCTGACGATTTTATTTCATTAGTTTTACGTTTATGATGAGTCTCCTTATCCGGGCAATACGATTGCATATAAAAGGAGACATCGGTGAAGAGGCTCTTCGTGGCATTAGCATGCGTGGCAAGTGTGGCGGTCGTCTCGGTACTTTCGGCGTGTGGCGGCAGCGATCTCAATGCGCAGACCAGTCCGCCCAAGGTGATTATCGACAGCGACTACAACACGCTGAGCGACGACGGCCAGTTAGGCGTAATGGCTGCGCAATTGCAGGCGCAAGGCTCGTTGAAAGTATTGGGCATTACGGTGGTGTCCGGTAATCAATGGTTGAAGCAGGGCGTATCGGACGCATTGAAATCGGTCGAGCGCCTTGGCGTTGAAAATCAGATTGGCGTCTATGCAGGCGCCAATTACGCGTTATCGCACGATTTCGCCACGATTGAAGCCGAGCAGAAGCAATTCCCCGGCGGCGACGGCTATCTCGGCGCGTGGAATACGCCCGAACCGAAGTCGGACAGCGATCTGATCGCGCCGCCGGACGGCTTCGCCACGCATACGAAAGTGCAGAGCCGGAGCGCGGTGGATTTCATCGTCGATTCGGTGAAGCAGTATCCGGGCGAGGTGACGATTCTGGCGATCGGCCCGCTGACGAACATTGCGCTCGCCACGCGTCAGCATCCCGAGATCGTTCCGTTGATCAAGCAGATCATTTACATGGGCGGTGCGATCGATGTGCCTGGCAACACCACGCCGACAGCCGAATTCAACTGGTGGTTCGATCCGGAGGCGGCGAAGACCGTGCTGCGTCTGCCGATCAAACAGGTAGTGATTCCGCTCGACGTGACCGATACCGTGAAGATGGACAAGGCGTTGTACGACCGCGTCGCGCACGATCCGACGAAGCAGACCATCATTACGCAATTGTTCAAGACGCTGAACGGCTATGGCTTCGACGGCAAGAACGGTTTCGAAACGAATCCGAACTACACCACGAACATCTGGGATACGTTGACGCTCGCGTATCTGATGCATCCGTCGTTTGCCACGCAGACGGTGGACGAATGGGTGGATGTGGATACGAGCTTCGGCGCCAATGACGGCAAGTCGACGGGTTACACCAGTTCACCGCCGGCGGGTTTGCAGAAGATGACGATCGTCAAACGCTTCGACAACCCGAGTTTTTTCAATTTTTACGTTGATCTATTGACGCGTCCGGTGCCGGTCACGCTGCCGAACTAACGCTTGCTGTGTGTTGCGCGTCTGCATGAAACCCGCCTCAGGCGGGGTGCAGGCCGCGCAACAGTTGACGAACGCGCGACAGGTCCTGATCGACGTGTTCGGTTTGCTCGAACAGCTCCGCGAGCCAGTCGACGAAGGCTCGCACGCGGGGCGACACCCGGCGATTCTTCACATACGCGACCGAGACCGGCATCGGCACGGGTTTCCATTGCGGCAGCACTTCGCGCAGCAGTCCCGAGTCGAGGTAGGGTTGCGCGGCGATTCGCGCGGGCTGGATCAGGCCGAGTCCTTGCAATCCGCAGGTGAGGTACGCCTGCTCGTCGCTCACTTTGACGAAGCCTCTAACCTTGACGCTTTGCGCTTCGCCGTCCACTTCGAAATCGAAGTCGACTTCGCGGCCGTTGTGCGGCGACATGCAGTTGACGGCAGCGTGTCCGCGCAAGTCATCCAGGTCGAAAGGCGTGCCGTGACGGGCCAGGTATGCCGGGCTGGCGCATGTCACGTGCTCGAGCGTGCCTAATTGCCGCGCGACCAGGTTTGAGTCCGGCAATTCGCCTAGCTGGATGCTGCAGTCGATGGCTTCCGAGATCAGGTCGACTGTCCGGTTGCTGATGCCGATCGCCAGGTCGAGATTCGGGTAGCGGGCGTGGAAGTCGTCCAGTGCCGGCAGGACGATGGTGCTCGCTACCGCGCCGGGCATTTCAATGCGCAGGCGGCCGGTCAGGTTATCCGTCGAGTGACGGAGGCTGGCTTCCATTTCGTCGATATCGGCGAGGATTTGCGCACAGCGTTCGTAGTAGGCTGCGCCTTCTGGCGTGATGCTCAGACGGCGTGTTGTGCGTGTTAATAGGGCGGTGCCCAGTAAGGCCTCCAGGTTCTGGACGATCGTTGTCGCCGTCGCGCGGGGGATGTTGAGGGATTCCGCTGCGCGGGTGAAGCTGTTTGTGTCCACGATTCGGATGAATGTCCGCATTGCAGTTATTCTGTCGATCACGGTTTGGACTCCACGTTGGGGTTGGGTTTTTTTTTGCCTCGCTGGCGGGTTTGTTGTTGATTCGGGTTTTTTGGCCTTTCCTTGTTTTGTTAGTGGTCTATTAGTGTTGCCCCTGTGCGGGGCGGCACCTACTTTTCTTTGCCGGCCGCAAAGAAAAGTAGGCAAAAGAAAGCGGCTCAAACCGCTAATTCTTAAGCGGGTCCCCCGCACAGTAACGGTAGTGGTGCATCTGGAATCTGTGTTCCCGCACACTCCGCGTTAGTGACAAGGCCGTCATACCTCCGGCGGCGCTGCGCGCGCCGACGCCTGGTTCATAAGGCGTCCGATGGTTTTGTGTCCAGGTACTTCGTAACGTGGGGGCAAGTCATACTGCGGTACTTCATGAACTGCATGTCGTACTCAATGTTGCGGCAGTTCTCCGAACTGCCTGCGGTATCTGATTTTCAAGGGCGTCAAAGGGCTGATTGCCGTTTTCAGCGCCGGTCGCGCTTATCGCGTCACTAGCTAGTAGTTATATTTCGCCTCGCAGGTGCTTCGAAGCGCTGGCTCTGCCGGCACTCGCGGAGGCGAGACCAGCGCCTCCCACCGCGCCGGGCGAACACCCGCGGGTTTGCAGATGATCCCTTCCGGCGAGCACGTAGTGCGAGGCGGGAGGTATGACTGCCTTGTCGCTAACGCGGAATGTGCGGGAACACAGATTCCAGATGCACCACTACCGTTACTGTGCGGGGGACCCGCTTAAGAATTAGCGGTTTGAGCCGCTTTCTTTTGCCTACTTTTCTTTGCGGCAGGCAAAGAAAAGTAGGTGCCGCCCCGCACAGGGGCAACGCTAATAGACCACTAACAAATCAAGGAAAGGCCAAAAAAAACCCAGATCAACAAAAAAAACGCCAACCAGGCAAAAACCAAAAGAAAATCACTTCCGTAAGGAATCCAGATCAACCACAAACCGATACTTAACATCACTCTTAAGCATCCGTTCATAAGCCTCATTAATCCCCTGCATAGGAATCACCTCAATATCCGAAGTAATCCCATGCTCACCACAGAAATCCAGCATTTCCTGCGTCTCCGCAATCCCGCCAATCAGCGAACCAGCCAGCCGGCGACGCTTGAAAATCAGATTGAACACCTGCGGCGACGGATGATCGTGCTCGGGCGCCCCGACCAGCGTCATCGTCCCATCGCGCTTGAGCAGATTCAAGAACGGATTCAAATCATGCTGCGCAGCAACCGTATTCAGGATGAAATCGAAGCTATTGGCATGTGCCCCCATCTCGTCAGCATTCTTCGAAATGACAACCTCATGCGCACCAAGCCGCCTGGCATCTTCGATCTTCGACGGCGAGGTCGTAAACAGCACCACGTGCGCGCCCATCGCACGGGCCAACTTCACGCCCATGTGACCCAGACCGCCAAGGCCGACGATCCCGACCTTCTTGCCGGGACCGGCACCCCACGTGCGCAGCGGCGAATAGGTCGTGATACCCGCGCACAACAAAGGCGCCACGCCCGCCGGGTCGAGATTCTCCGGCACTCGTAGCGTGAATGCCTCATCCACCACCAGTTGTGTCGAATAACCGCCGTAGGTAATCTGACCGTCAACCCGGTCCACGCCGTTATACGTGCCGACAAAACCGTTTTCGCAATACTGTTCGAGATTTTCCTCGCAACTCGCGCAAGTGCGGCACGAATCGACCAGGCAGCCCACGCCCACCAGATCGCCCGCCTTGTATTTGGTCACGTCCGGCCCCACCGCCGTCACGCGGCCGACGATCTCATGGCCCGGTACCACCGGGAACACCGTGTTCTTCCATTCGTTGCGTGCCTGATGCAAGTCGGAATGGCACACACCGCAAAACAGGACTTCCATCTGCACGTCATGGGCGCGCAGTGCGCGGCGCTGGATTTCGAACGGAACGAGCGGCGCGTTAGCGTCGGTCGCTGCATAGGCATAAGTCGTGCTCATGGGTAACTCCAGCAAAGAGGGTGATGTCGCAAGGCGCCGGCGATGGGCGACGCGCGTCGCCGATGCGGCCAAACCTTGTAATGAACCGGGATCACGGCGCAGGCGATGACTGACATATTCACGAAAGCAGTGAACGGACAACCGCGCCCGGCGCAGCGCGGAAATAGATGATCCGGTAGGGTTCCCATAGTAGAAGCCGGGAGCGAGTCGGGGAATACCTGAATATCTTGAAGGTTTGCCTAAAACTCCTGATGACGAGCGCAGTAGGTCGTTTGATGCTAAATTTCAAGCATTATTCTCTTGCTCGTCACTATATCGTCATGTCACCTCGTTTCGTCGAACCCGCACCGGCCGATCACCGCCCAGCCCTCGATGGCCCCGGCGATCCCGCGCAGCAACGCCTCGTCGAACTGTTCGACAAGCTCGCACCCAACCCGGGCATCACGCGCTCGAGCTTCGAAGGG
This sequence comes from Paraburkholderia sp. BGA-UO-ETr-F12, assembly GCF_059567945.1. Taxonomy (NCBI): domain Bacteria; kingdom Pseudomonadati; phylum Pseudomonadota; class Betaproteobacteria; order Burkholderiales; family Burkholderiaceae; genus Paraburkholderia; species Paraburkholderia sp. BGA-UO-ETr-F12. The sequence goes on from NZ_JCAQOZ010000057.1 coordinate 192,646, forward strand.
GTCAATCTGATGCGCGCCAACAGCCCGATGCCGCGTATGCCGGTGATGTACGAACCGAGCATCGTAATCGTCTGCCAGGGGCGCAAGCGCGGTTATCTCGGCGATCAGGTATTCCAGTACGACGCGCAGCAGTACCTGGTACTGTCGGTACCGCTGCCGTTCGAATGTGAAACCGAGGCGAGCCCGGACAAGCCGTTTCTCGGCATCTCGGTGCGCGTCGATCTGAGCATGGTGGCTGAGCTGCTGATGGCGTTGAATGAAACGCAGGGCACCGCGCAGAACGAGCCGCTCGGCATCTATTCGACGCCGCTCGATCCGGCTTTGAGCAACGCCGTGCAGCGTTTGATGGACGCGTTGGCCTCGCCGCTCGACGCGCGCATTCTCGCGCCAGGGGTGGTCCGCGAAATTTGCTATCGCGTGTTGACAGGCGAGCAGGGCGACGCGATTCGTGCGGCCCTCACGCATCAGAATCATTTCGGCCGTATTGCCAAGGCGTTAAGGCGCATTCATGCCGACTATCACGGGCAACTCGACGTCGACACGCTCGCCTCGGAGGCGGGGATGAGTCTCGCCGTTTTTCATGCGCAATTCAAGGCGGTGACCGCGACTTCGCCGATGCAGTACGTGAAGACCACGCGTTTGCATCACGCGCGCTTGCTGATGGTGCAGGACGGCTTGAATGCTGGCGCGGCCGCAGCGCGCGTCGGGTACGAAAGCGCGTCGCAGTTCAGCCGCGAGTTCAAGCGTCTGTTCGGCCTGAGCCCGGTCGATGAAGTCAAACGTATGCGCACCGTCTACGATGCGCCGCCGCCCCGTGTGGTCAAACCAGCCGCGCGCTACGTGACCGCGGTATAGACGCGCTCCAGCCGCGAGCGCTATAGCCCGCTAAACCAGTTGTACCCCTGGTCTTCCCAATAGCCGCCGGGGTTCGTGTTGGTCACGAAGATCGCCGCGATGTGCTTCGGATTCTTGAAGCCCAGTTTGGTCGGTACGCGCAGTTTCAGCGGGTAGCCGTATTTGGCCGGCAGCGGCGTGTCACGGAAATCGAGCGTCAGTTGGGTTTGCGGATGCAAGGCCGTGGCCATGTCGAGGCTCGAGTAATAACGGTCCGCGCATTTGAAGCCGACATAGCGTGCGCTCAGATCGGCGCCGATGCGCTCCAGGAACGTGCGAAACGGCACGCCGCGCCATTGCCCGATCGCGCTCCATCCTTCAATGCAGATGTGCCGCGTAATCTGCGAAGCCTGCGGTAAGGCGCGCAACTGGTCGAGCGTCCACGTGCGCTTGTCCGATACGAGGCCCGACACTTCCAGTTGGAACGTCGAACCGTCGATATCCGGTGCATCGAACTCCGGATAGAACGCGTTGAACGGGAACGGATCGGTGATCTGGCTCGCCGAATAGGTGGGCGCGAGTTTGTTGCGATCGAATAACCACGCTTGCACGCGATCGTTCCAGCGCGACATGGCCCACAACACCTTGTCGACGGAATCGCCGTCCTGCATGTTGCAGCCGGAAAGCATCGCCAGCGCGCCGATCGAAAGCGACGAGCGCAGAAAGAGGCGCCGTTGCAGACGTTCGATTTGCGGTTTGTGGTCGGCGAGAACGATATCCGTGCTGCGCGAGTCCCGGCGCTTTGCTTCGCTCATGCCTCGCTCCTTTCGTGTGTGGTGATTCGGGTGCGACCGGTTAGCATCGGCGCTAGCGTGCGCGGCACCAGCAGCACCAGCGCCAGATGCACTACGACAAAACCGACCACCCCCGCCATCGCGACAAAATGCACGCGACGCGCGAAATCGAAGCCGCCGAAGAGCGCGGTTAGCCACGAGAATTGCACCGGCTTCCAGATCGAGAGCCCCGAGGCGACCAGCAATACCCCAAGAAACAACACGAAAAGATAGAGCGCGCGCTGCACCGCGTTGTATTTTCCGGTATCGTGCGGCAGTTTGAATTGCATCGCGAGCGCTGCATCGTGAATGACGTCGCGCGGATAGACGGGCAGCAGCTTGCGCCGGAAATGTCCGCGTCCGATCCCATACGCCAGATATAGCAGGCCGTTCGCGCACAACAGCCACATCGCCGCGAAATGCCAGGCAATCGAGCCGCCCAGCCAGCCGCCGACGGTCGCCCACACCGGAAATCTGAACGGAAAGAAGGGCGACGCGTTATAGATCGCCCAGCCGCTCATCACCATGCACACCATCGCGAAGGCGTTGATCCAGTGCGTAATGCGTACGACGAGCGGGTGGACGATAAAGCGTGCTGGCGGTTTAGGCATGGTGAGCGGCGATGAAACAGGCGGAAATCTGCAAGCCGCGTCGTTGAGGCACGCGGCTGCCCTGACAACAGGGACAGCGCGCGTTTGCAACGCGCCGTCTTGCATCGGTTCACATCGGCGGCGTGACACCGTGTTCGCCGGCGGAGATGAAATTCGCCGCCATCGAACCATCGGCTTCCTTATGCGCGAATAGCACGACTTTCGCTCCCGGCACCAGCAGCGAGCGGTCACCCGGCTCGAGCGCGACGATAGGCACGTCTTGCGGAATCACGATTTTCTTTTCGCCGTCCTTGTACTTGACCGTGATGGTGCGGCCGTTGCTGACCACGAGCGAGCCCACCGTGCCGTTGGTCATCGTGCTGTTCGAGCCGAGGTCCCATGGGCGATAGCCTTCGCCGGCGCCGCGCATGCTGGCCGGAAAGACGTGCACTTCGAGCGCTTTCAACGTGCCGTCGGGCTGCGGAATCGCGGCGGTGCCGACATAGCTGTCCGGCTTGATGTCGTTCACATTGGCGAGCGCAACGCCACGAATCGGCGTGTCCTTCGCAAGCTTCACGTCGACATCCTTGCCGTCGCGCGTGTGGACCTTGAGCAGGTCGCCCGAAAGCGCGGTCACGGTGCCGCGTACGCCGGTGGGCATGGAGCTTTGAGCTTGCGCGGCGGATCCAGCGGCCAACAGCGACACTGCAACGAGCGCGGGGGCGACGACGGCACGAACGGCATTAGCGGAAACGATCTTCATGAGTCTGCTCTGGGTGGTGAAGGATGGGGGCAGATTAAGCGCGCGATTGGCTCCGGCGAGTGACAGACGGATGACAAAAACGTAATGAACGGCACGGCGCGGCCACGTAGAATGGCCTCCATACCCACGTCCATATTCACGACTCGCGCCCACGGCGGCGCTCGGGTCGGAAACCAGGCACCATGAGCATCCTCGTCATCGAAGACGATCCGAAAACCGGCGACTACCTGAAGAAAGGGCTGCGTGAAAGCGGCTACGCGGTCGACCTCGCGCGCACCGGCACCGATGGCCTGCACATGGCGCTTGAACATGCGTACGACCTGGTGGTGCTGGACGTGATGCTGCCCGGCATCGACGGCTGGGAGATCATGCGTGCGCTGCGTGCGCGGCGCGATCTGCCGGTCATTTTCCTGACCGCGCGCGATCATGTCAGCGACCGCATCCGCGGTCTCGAACTCGGCGCCGACGATTACCTCGTCAAACCTTTCTCCTTCACCGAACTGGTGTTGCGCATCCGCACGCTGCTGCGCCGTGGCGTGATCCGCGAGCACGACGTGTTCGAGATCGCCGACCTCAAACTCGACGTACTGCGCCGCAAGGTCACGCGCGAAGGCGTGGAGATTCCACTGACCAACAAGGAATTCATGCTGTTGCATCTGCTGGTGCGCCGGCAGGGCGAAGCGTTATCGCGAACGCAGATCGCCTCGGAAGTGTGGGACATGAACTTTGACAGCGACACCAACGTGGTCGACGTCGCGATCAAACGGCTGCGCGCGAAGGTCGATCATCCGTTCGAAAAGAAGCTGATTCATACGGTGCGCAGCATCGGCTACACCTTCGGCGACGGCTCATGACACTGTGGACCGACCGTTCGTTGACCGCGCGCACCACGGTGCTGTTCGCCGCGATCGCATGCGTGGTGATCGGCACGCTGGGCGCGTATTTCTATCACTCCGCGCAGGTGTCGCTGGAGCGGCGTGCCGATGTGGTGCTCACGGCCCGGGTCGAGCATTTCAGCCGCATCGTGCGCGATCTTTACTCGGTCAGCGACCTGAAGAGCCGGCCTGTGCTGTTCGAGAGCATGCTCGGCGCGGAAGAAGACGTGCTGTTGTTTCGCCGCCCAGGCGAAGCACCGTTTATCGACGTGAACCCTGCCGGCATTGCCGTGCCGGCCCTCCATGCCGATGTCCAGAATCGCTTGCCGACGCTCCCGGACATCCGCCAGACCCTGTTGCCCGACGGCGTTCCGGTCCATTGGGCGATTGCCGCGGTCAAGGCGCGCGAGGACGGCAGCGAGGTCGAAGTGATCGCCGCGCATCCCATGACCCAGGAAATGCGGATGCTGGCCGCGTACCGCAATCGCATCGTGCTGGCCACGCTGACCGGCATGCTGGCCGCGACGCTGCTCGCGTACTACGTGCTGCGCCGCACCTTCCGGCCGGTGCGCGAGATCGCCACGCGGGCCGCGCAGATCAGTCCGGCGAGTTTGTCGGTGCGGCTCGACAGCGAGGCTGCGCCGCTCGAACTCCGCCAGCTCACGCATGCCTTCAACGCGATGCTTGACCGTCTTGCCGACGGCTTTCAGCGCCTCTCGCAGTTTTCCGCCGACCTGGCGCATGAAATTCGCACACCGGTGGGCGCTTTGATCGGCCAGACCCAGGTGACGCTCGCCAAAACGCGCGATGCCGATGAATATCAGCAAGTGCTTGAATCGAATCTCGAAGAGCTGAACCGTTTGAGCCACATCGCGGAAAACATTCTGTTTCTTGCGCATGCGGACCACGCTGCGTTGTCCATTGAGCGTGAGCCGGTCGATCTGCGCGATGAACTCGTCAGGATTGCGGACTATTTTGAAGGCCCCGCCGACGAACGCGGGATGCGCTTTACCGTGGAGGCAATGGGCATCGCGTCGGCCAATCCGATGCTGTGCCGGCGCGCGATCAACAATCTCGTCGTCAACGCGGTGCGATACGGCGCGAACGATACGGTGGTGCGTTTGAGCGGTACGCAGGACGAGCAGGGCGCGACCGTAGTGGTGGAAAACGACGGTGCGCCGATTCCTGACGAGCAGTTGAACCGTCTGTTCGACCGCTTCTATCGCGCGGATGCGGCACGCAGCGCTTTTACCGAATCGAGCGGATTGGGGCTCGCAATCGTCAGGGCGATCATGCATCTGCACGGCGGCACGGCACGTGTGGTGTGCCCGGTGCCGGGCGTGGTGCGCTTCGAATTGCGTTTTCCGGGCGTCTAGCGGGCGGCCTGCGGGGTCGTGCCCGGGTCCGGCTCATGGCAACACACACAGAGCTTGTTGCCGTCGGGATCGCGAAAGTACGCGCCGTAATAGTCCGGGTGATACTGAGGGCGCAAACCCGGCGGCCCTTCACAGGCGCCGCCGTGAGCGAGCGCCGCGGCATGTGCCCGATCGACCGTGGCGCGGTCTTCAGCGAGGAGCGCCAACATCTGGCCGTTGCCCACGGTGGCGGGCTGACCGTCGTAAGGCCTGCCAATGACGAACAGGGGCCGTGGCGCGCCGGCTGCCATCCAGCCGGCCCAGCACGTATCGTTGTCGCGGAACTTGAGCCGCAACTCCAACGTGTCCATCAGCACGCTATAGAAGCTGAATGCGCGCTCGAAATCCGAAATACCGACGAATACGTGGGAAAGCATCAGAATCGCTCCTTGTTTTTATTGCAGCGTCGCCCGGGCCGATGAGTATAGCGAAGCCTGACCTGGCCTGGTCCGGCCGCATTCATCCTGTGCGCGGGAAGCTGTGCCGGCGCAAACCGGTAATGGCGATACCGGGATGATTGCGCAACTGGTTGCGGCGGCGCTTCGCCGATACGATGAAAACCCCATCCTAATCCTGACTGTCAGGACAACCACCATGAAACGCTTCCATATTGCTTTGGCCGTCGCTAACCTCGACGCGTCCGTCGAAGATTACACCCGCCGTCTCGAGCAGCCGCCCACGGCGGTGGTGCCTGGCCGTTACGCGATGTGGCGCACGGATCTGCTCAACTTCTCGATCAACGAGATGCCGGAGAAAGCGGGACAACTTCGGCACGTCGGCTTTGAGGACGATGCGGTAGAAGGGTATTCGAGCAGCAAGGACGTGAACGGGCTCGAGTGGGAGCTGTTTTCGGTCGAGGAGCAGGATCGCCGGATCGTCAGCACCTACGGCGAGGCAGTGCGCACCGATAAAGGCTGAGCCGGGCTGATCGGCTGATCGAGCTTATAACCACGCGTCTGGCGTAGCGTCGAATCCGCTGCCACAGCGCGGCCCTTTCACAATCGAAACACGCAGCGCCAACGTGTGGCGCGCCGCAGTGTCAGTCGCCCGGCGGGTTCGCGGGCGGAAGGTTCGCATAGTGCGCGCGCTTTTCCTCATACATCAGCAGATCGGCGCGTTGTACACCGGCTTCGAGCCGGTCTCCGCGCCGACAGGTCGCCGCGCCCATCGAAAAGCTCAGCAGCGAACCCGGATAGAACTGGTTGTTCAGTTCGACCAGCTGGCGAATCGCATCGATCATCGCGGCGCCGCCGCGCTCGTCGGTGTCGGGCATAAGGATCGCAAACTCGTCTCCGCCGATGCGCGCCGCATGATAGGGCGCGTCCATCGCCTTGGCGAGGACTTCGCCGGCGCGCCGTAGCAATGCGTCGCCGGCCGCATGGCCAAGCTGGTCGTTTACGCGTTTGAGGCCGTTCAGATCGGCCATGATGATCGTCACCGGCCATGGACCCTTGCGTTCCAGCCGGTTCAGTTCGTCCACGTAGAACGAGCGGTTGCGCAGCTTGGTTAGTACGTCATGTTTGCCGAGGAACTCCAGGTACGCTTCGGCCTTCTTGCGCGCCGTGATGTCGGTGAGGGCCACCAGCACCAGGTCCCAGTTATGCTCGTGGCCCGGCAGAACGGAAAACTGCAGGTGCACATGCACCTCGTTGCCGTCGAGCGAGTAATTGAGCACTTCGCGTTGCTGAAACAGCTTGCCGTCCCACAGATCGAGCAACTGTTCGCGGAAATGCGCTCGCATGTCGTCGCGGAACACGTCTGCCAGGTGAGCCAGCAGTGTTGCTTTGTCTTTTGCCCCGAACATGTCGAGGGTGTGCTGGTTCACGTCGAGCACGTGAATTTCCTGCATGCAGCGTTCGACAAACTCGGGATGCACGTCAGTGAACACCCGGAAATCGCTGATGCCGGCCGAGCGCGCACCGTCGAGCAGACGCTTGATCGCGCTGAAATCTTCCACCCACAGCGAGACCGGCGAATATTCGAACAGGCCGCGTGCGTATTGTTCGGCAAGGGTCACACGATGCCGCGCGCCTTCTAGTTCGGTAATGTCTTCGACCGAAACGAGCACGCGATCCCAGCGCTCTTCGTGGTTAGGCAGTACGGCGCCCTTGAGCAGCACATCCAGGCGCCGGCCGCCGAGCGTGTAGTTGACCGTCTGGCTCGTGAACTGGGTTTGTCCGGCCCATAACTGACACAGCTCCTCAAGATGAGTCTTGAGCATGTCGTCGCGGAACACGGCGGCAAGATTGTTGGTGAGCGCGTCGAAATCCGCGGCCTCGAATTGCGTCAGCGTTTTCTGGTTGACCTTGATGACGCGGATGCTGTGCGCGCATTCTGCGACCAGCGCCGGATGCTCGGCAAAATGAGCGCGCAGGTCAGTCACGCCTTGCGCGCGCCATCTGTCGAATAGCGTGCGCACGCCGCTGAAGTCCTCGAGCCATAGCGATACGGGCGCAAGTTCGAACATCTGGGAATCGTCCCCGGATCCCTCAAGGGGACTTCCTTCGGGGCGAGAGACTTCCTGCGGGGCGTCGTTAGCGGGCGCTGGGCCGCGCGGGGGGGTGTCCAGCATGGGATTTCCGTGGTCGGCGTTCAGGCTATTCTAAAGCGGCTTGGATCGGGCTCAAAAGAAAGACGCATGGCCCATGGTATTTGCGTCAGTCCATTCACGAAGATAACGGCGTGGCCCCGGGTGGACTTTAGGCCCGGCGGCAGCAGGTTCGCAACAGGACTTTTTGCTCACGGCTGTTTTTTCGTCCGCTTTTCGTCCGCCTTTCGTCCATTCCCGACGGCGCTCACGATCGCTTGCGATTGCCCGCCGGCAGGGCTGCACGTGGCTTGCTACACTCACTCGTCGTGTCGTTCGCCCATCACCGCCTGAAGAAAAAACGCCCGTCATGAAGCCTTCCCTGCTGGTTTTGATTCCTTTGAAAGATGCAAGCCGTGCGAGTGTCGAGGCCGCCTTCGACGTCGTCCATGCGCCCGATGCCACGGCGCGGGCCGCCGCGATCGCGGAGCATGGCGACACGATCCGCGCCGTGCTGACCAATGGCACAACCGGGCTGACGGCCGCTGAAATCGACCGGCTGCCGAAACTGGAGTTCGTCAGCGTGCTGGGTGCGGGCTACGAGAACCTTGCCGTCGACCACGCCCGCTCGCGCGGCATTGTGCTCGCCAGTGGCGCCGGCACCAACGACCATTGCGTGGCCGATCATGCGTTCGCGTTACTCCTCGCCGTGGTGCGCGACGTGCCGCAACTCGATCAGGCTACCCGCAAAGGCGCCTGGCGCGACACCTTGCCGATGCGCCCGAACGTGTCCGGCAAGCGGCTCGGCATCGTCGGGCTCGGCCATATCGGTGAGAAGATCGCAAGGCGCGGCGCCGGATTCGAGATGGAAATCGGCTACCACAACCGCAAACCACGCGACGGCTCTGCGCTGCGCTACTTCGACAGCGTGCACGAGCTCGCCCAATGGTGCGATTTTCTAATGGTAGCGACGCCCGGCGGCGCCGCTACGCGTCATCTGATCGACAAAGCGGTGCTGGACGCACTTGGGCCGAACGGCTTCGTGGTCAATGTGTCTCGCGGTAGCGTGGTGGATACCGCCGCGCTGGCCGATGCACTCACGATCGGCGCGATCGCCGGCGCGGCGCTGGACGTTTACGAGGGTGAGCCGCATCCGCCCGAAGCCTTGCTGGCATTGCACAACGTCGTCCTGACGCCGCATGTGGGCGGGCGCTCGCCGGAGGCGATCACCGCTTCGGTCGACAATTTCCTCGCGAACGCCTCGCGCCATTTCGCAGGCGAGGCGGTGTTGACGCCGATCTGAGCACGGAAGACAAGCAAAGCCAACTGAATAGCACTGAAGGCAAACTGAAACTATCGGCGCAGCGGATAGTTTCAGTCATAAATCGCGATTTCCCTTGTGGGCCGCCGACGAATAGGATGATCGGTATCGAACCCACATCGCTTCGACATAGCCGGAGCCGCGACGGAGATCCCGTATGGAACACCACGCCCGCACGCAGGACGAACGGCTCGAAATCAAGACGACCACCTGCTATATGTGTGCCTGCCGCTGCGGTATTCGCGTGCATTTGCGCGAAGGCGAGGTGCGCTATATCGACGGCAACCCCGAGCATCCGCTGAATCAGGGCGTGATCTGCGCCAAGGGCGCCTCGGGGATCATGAAGCAGTACTCGCCTGCGCGTCTGACCCAGCCGTTGATGCGCAAAGCCGGCGCGGAACGGGGCAGCGCGCAGTTCGAGCCGGTATCGTGGGAGGTCGCGTTCGACGTGCTCGAGAAGCGTCTCGCGACGATTCGCGCCACGGACCCAAAGAAATTTGCGCTGTTCACCGGCCGCGACCAGATGCAGGCGCTCACCGGCCTGTTCGCCAAGCAGTTCGGTACGCCGAATTACGCGGCCCACGGCGGCTTCTGTTCGGCGAACATGGCGGCCGGCATGATCTATACGATCGGCGGCTCATTCTGGGAGTTCGGCGGCCCCGATCTCGACAGCGCCAAACTCTTCTTCATGATCGGCACGGCGGAGGATCACCATTCGAACCCGCTCAAGATCGCTATTTCGAAGTTCAAGCGCGCGGGTGGCCGCTTCATCGCGATCAATCCGATTCGCACCGGCTATGCCGCGATCGCCGACGAATGGGTGCCCATCAAGCCCGGCACCGATGGCGCGTTGTTCATGGCGTTCCTGCATGAACTGATCGCCGCCGACGCCTGGGATCACGAGTTCGTGCAGCGCTATACCAATGCGGCGGAACTCGTGAGCCTCGACGAAGCGAGCGAAAATTTCGGCCTCTTCGTGCGCGACCCGGATCGGTCGGTGGGCAATCCGCTGTTTCCGCAAAATCATCTCTGGTGGGATGCCGCGACCGCGCGCGCCGTGCCGCACCATGCCGCTGGCGTGACCCCGGCACTCGAGGGCCGCTATACGCTTGACGACGGCACGCCGGTCACGCCGTCGTTCGCCTTGCTGCGCGAACGCGTGGCCGATTGCACGCCCGAATGGGCTGCTGAAATCACCGGCATTGAAGCCGACACGATTCGCCGCCTCGCCGCGGAAATGATCCAGACGAGTCGCGACCACCGGATCACGCTGCCGATCCCCTGGACCGACGCATGGGGCGAGAAGCACGAGACCGTCACCGGCAACCCGGTTGCCTTTCACGCGATGCGCGGGCTGGCCGCGCATTCCAACGGCTTCCAGTCGATCCGCGCGCTCGCGGTGCTGATGTCGATGCTCGGCACGATCGACCGCCCGGGCGGTTTCCGTCATAAATCGCCGTTCCCCCGCGCGGTGCCGCCGTCGGCCAAACCACCGAACAGTCCCGACGCCGTCAAGCCGAACACGCCGCTCGCCACCGGGCCGCTCGGCTGGCCCGCCGCGCCGGAGGATCTGTTCATCGACGAAAACGGCGGCCCGGTGCGGATCGACAAGGCGTTCTCCTGGGAATATCCGCTCGCGGTTCACGGCCTGATGCATAGCGTGATCACCAATGCGTGGCGCGGCGATCCGTATCCGATCGACACCTTGCTGATTTTCATGGCCAATATGGCCTGGAATTCGTCGATGAACACGGTGAAGGTGCGCGAGATGCTCGCCGACAAGCACGCGAACGGCGAGTACAAGATTCCGTTTCTGGTGGTGTGCGATGCGTTCCAGTCGGAGATGACGGCGTTCGCCGACCTGATCCTGCCGGACACCACCTATCTCGAGCGGCACGACGCGATGTCGATGCTCGACCGGCCGATCTCGGAGTTCGATGGCCCAGTGGATTCCGTGCGCGTCCCGGTCGTGCCGCCGACGGGCGAATGCAAGCCGTTCCAGGAGGTGCTGATCGAACTCGCTTCGCGCCTCAAGTTTCCGGCCTTTACCACGGCCGAGGGCACGCGGCGCTTTCGCGATTACCCGGACTTCATCATCAATCACACGACGACGCCTGATTCCGGCGTGGGCTTTCTGATCGGCTGGCGTGGCAAGGACGGCGACAAGGCGCTGGTGGGCGAGCCGAATCCGCAGCAGTGGGAACAATACGCAAAGAACAACTGCGTGTTTCATTACCGCTTGCCGGAGACGCTCCAGTACATGCGCAATTGCAACGGCCCTTATCTCGACTGGGCGGTAAAAAACGGCTTCCGCAAATTCAGCGAACCGATCCTGATCCAGTTGTACTCCGACGTCATGCAGAAGTTCAGGCTCGCCGCACAAGGCCGCACGAGCGGCAGGCAACCGCCGGATCATCTGCGTGCACGGGTCGAGAAGTATTTCGATCCGCTGCCGTTCTGGTATGCGCCGCTCGAAAGCGACTCCACCGATCTCGCGCGTTTTCCGCTTGCCGCGGTGACGCAGCGGCCGATGGCGATGTATCACTCGTGGGATTCGCAGAACGCGTGGTTGCGGCAGATTCACGGCGAGAACTATCTCTACATGAATCCGCTGATGGCGGCGGAAAACGGCATCGCCGACGGCAGCTGGATCTACGCCGAATCGCAATGGGGGCGCGTGCGCTGCATGGCGCGCTTTAGCGAGACTGTCGAGCCGGGCACGGTGTGGACCTGGAATGCGATTGGCAAGGCATCCGGTGCGTGGAATCTCGGCGCCGACGCGAACGAATCGCAGCGCGGCTTCCTGCTCAACCACCTGATCACCGACGAGTTACCCGGCAGCGACGAAGCGGCCGCGCGGCTCTCGAACTCGGATCCGGTGACGGGCCAGGCCGCGTGGTACGACGTGCGCGTGCGCCTCTATCCGGCGGAAGCGGACGCGAACCATACGCTGCCGCAGTTCAATGCGATGCCCGCGTTGCCGGGCTCGAACGGCGTGGTCTCGCGGATCGTGCAGACCTACTTCGCGGGGCGCGGTGAATTCGCGGCGCGCTTACGTGGCGCGGCGAAGCGAAAGTGACACACGGCGAAGCATGCGAATAACGCAATAAAGCGGTAAGGAGCCTTTGATGACTCAGATGGCATTGGTAATCGACCTGAACGTCTGCGTAGGGTGCCAGGCTTGCGTGACGAGTTGCAAGGAATGGAACACGTCGGGCGAATCGGGCAGTCTCGCCGACCTGAATCCCTACGACGCGGACCCGTCCGGCACATTCTTCAACCGTGTCCAGAGTTTCGAAGCCGGCAGCTTTCCGAACGCGGACACGATCCACTTTCCGAAGTCGTGCCTGCACTGCGAAGACCCGCCGTGCGTGCCGGTGTGTCCCACCGGCGCGAGCTACAAGCGCAAAGAAGACGGCCTCGTGCTGGTCGATTTCGACAAATGCATTGGCTGCAAGTACTGCGCGTGGGCGTGCCCTTACGGCGCCCGCGAACTCGACGAAGCGCGCAAGGAGATGACGAAATGCACGTTGTGCGTCGACCGTATTCATGACGAGAACCTCTCCGAGCGCGATCGCCAGCCGGCATGCGTGCTCGCATGCCCGACTTCCGCGCGGCTGTTTGGCGATATCCACGATCCGGAATCGGTGGTGTCGAAGGCGATCGAGGAGCGTGGCGGTTATCAACTGATGCCCGAATGGAACACGCGGCCGGCGAACCACTATCTGCCGCGCATCACGACGCCGGCCTCGGGTTGCGGCAGCGGTTCCTGCTCGTGCAAGGACACGGGTGCAGCCCTGGAGGCACCCGAATCGCACGAATCGCACGAATCGCGGCTCGAGCGCGGCGAACTGCATCTTGCGTCGATGGCGACGCGCATCTAAAGGACCTCGCGATGAATCCGGCATTTTCGGTGGTTTTTCTCACGACCTTGAGCGGCGCGGCGCAGGGCCTGCTGATCGCGCTCGTCGGCGTGGAGACGGCGGCGTATCTTGGACTTGTCACGGCGCCGGCGGATGCGTTCTATATGATCGGCGCGGGCGTGTCGGTCGTGCTGGGCCTGCTGGGGCTGATCGCCTCGTTCTTCCATCTTGGGCATCCGGAACGAGCGTGGCGCGCGATTGCAATGTGGCGGACCTCGTGGCTGTCGCGCGAGTGCCTGTGCCTGCCGGCGTTTCTCGCCTGCGCGTTTTTCTATGGCGTCGCGCACGGCTTCGGCTCGCCGTGGTCGCTTGCGATCGGATGGCTTGGTGTACTGGCAAGCGCGACGCTGTTCGTCTGCACGGCGATGATCTACGCGTGCCTGCGTTTTCTTCAGGAATGGGCCACGCCGCTCACGCTGGTCAACTTTGTGCTGCTGGGCTGCGCGTCCGGTTTCACGCTGGCGACGGCGCTAACCGCGTGGTTCGCGCCGGGGTTGACCGCGCAGCTTGCCGTCTGTGCTTGCGTACTGACGCTCGCCGGTTGTGCAAGCCGCTGCGCGTCGCTGATGCGTAACGCGCGGTTGCGGCCGAAGTCCACTGTGCAGAGCGCTACCGGCATCAACAACCCCAAGCTCGTGCAGGTTTCGCGCGGTTTCACCGCGGGGGCATTCAATCTGCGCGAGTTCTTTCACGGTAAATCGGCGGGGACGCTACGCGGCATCAAGTGGGCCTTCCTTGTGGCCGCGTTTGCCGTGCCGGTTGTGCTGATCGCGCTGGGCGCGGGCTTGCATCCGATTGGCGCGTCGCTCGGCTTGCTGGCGGCCGCCTGTCTTGTACAGTACGCCGGCCTTGTGGCGGAACGCTGGTTCTTCTTCGCCGAAGCGAAGCACCCGCAGAATCTGTATTACGCGAGAGTCGGTTGAGGGGCGCTCTGCGTTGCCGATACGGGTAGATCCTGCAACCGCGCAGGATCTACCGGAATGCAGCCTCTCCAGTGGCGGCGTCTAGCCGCTCATCCGCACGCGCCGACTTCGCCGCACGCGGTACAGAAGTCGCACCCATCCTTGCGAATCACCGCATTCGCTCCGCACGAGCCGCACTTGCGTCCGAGCATGGTGTGCAAGCCTTGCATACCGCCTGGCTGCGTCAGGCCGGTGTCGTCAGCGTCGCCAGGCGGCGGACGGATGCCGAAATCCGCCGGCAACGCGGTTTCGGCCTTCATCTGCCCGCGCGGCAAACGCGCCAGCAGGCGCGACGGCACCTGGTTGCCTTCGGCGTCGAGAAAGCCGCGCCGATGCAGAATCTGCTGGATCGCAAAGGCGAGCGCCGCCACTTCGGAGTCGTGCCAGCGCGGCGTGCGATGACCGTCGAGGCGCAGCACCTCGCCGAGCCGCACTTGCCCGCGGTCCCACGAGACCTTGCGCATATCCTGCAAGTTGCGCGCGACAAACCCGCCGCGTGCCGCCAGTGACAGCGAACGCATGGTCGCCGTGATCCATTGCTGCGACTCGTCACGCTGACCGGTCGGAATGAAAAACTCGATGGGGCGCTCGATCGTGACGTCTTCGCCGCCGAGTCGTCCGGTCACTTCGATGAACGACACCGCCACGTAAAGCGACTTCTTGCCCGCTTGCGTCAGGTACTCGACCTTCTCGATGATCGCCGGCAATTCACCCTTGGGCCGATGGTCGATTGCGATCCGCAGGGGATCCTGATCGGTTTCGGCCAGCGTATCGTCCGCTTGCGGCGGCGGACTCACGCTCAGCACCGCGCCGAGCGTTTCATTGGGACGGTAGGTGGCGAGACCTTTAAGACCGTTTTTCCACGCGTCGAAGTAAAGGCTTTCGAATGCCTCGAACGGATAGTCGGCCGGCACGTTCACCGTCTTCGAGATCGACGTGTCCACGTATGGCTGCACGGCGGCCATCATGTCGAGGTGATCGCGCGCCGACATCTCGAGCGCGCTGACGAAGTAGTCCGGCAGCTTGTTCACATCGCCGCCGAGCTCGCGATAAAGACGGTACGCGTAGTCTTCGACATCGAACGATTCGCGACCGCCGTCGGCCATCACCTTCATGCGGGTGTAGGTCCATGAGAAGGCCGGCTCGATGCCGTTCGACGCGTTGTCGGCGAATGCGAGGCTGACCGTGCCGGTCGGCGCGATCGACAGCAAATGGCTGTTGCGGATGCCGTCGCGGCGGATCGCCTCCTTGATGTCGTCGGGCAGGCGCGAGGCGAACGTGCCCGCTTCCAGATAACGGGCGGCGTCGAACAACTCGAACGCGCCGCGCTCGCGAGCCAGTTCCACCGACGCCCGATAGGCTTCGTCTCGCATCAGCCGCGCGATGCGCACGGCGAAGTCGCGGCCTTCCTGCGAGTTGTAGCGCAGGCCGAGCATTACCAGCGTGTCGCCAAGGCCGGTGAAGCCGACGCCGATGCGCCGCTTGGCGCGCGATTCGTCGTATTGCTGCGGCAGCGGCCATAGTGTGACGTCGAGCACGTCGTCGAGAAAACGGACCTGAATGCGGGTGCGTTTGGCGAGCGCGTCCCAGTCGAACGAAGGCTTGCCGCCCTTCATTTGCGCGAATGGATCGAGCACGAAGCGCGTGAGGTTCAACGGCCCGAGGTTGCAGCAGCCGTAGGCCGGCAGCGGTTGTTCGCCACACGGATTGGTGGCGCGGATGGTTTCGACGGCGCGCAGATTGTTGTCCTCGTTCATGCGGGAAATGAACACGATGCCGGGTTCGGCGACGTCGTAAGTGGAGCGCATGATGCGCTCCCAGATCTCGCGCGCGGACCTTTCGCTGTAGACCCACAGACCGTCTTCGCGTTGCCGCACGTCGCCCGCCGCGCGCAGCGCCGGCGACGGTTCGGCGCGGTGCACGAGCGGCCAGGGCTGATCTTCTTCGACTGCGCGCATGAATTCGTCGGTGACGCCGACCGATACGTTGAAGTTGTTCCAGCGACCTTTCGAATGTTTCGCCTCGATGAACTCGATCAGATCGGGGTGACTGCAGTCGAGCACGGCCATTTGCGCGCCGCGCCGCGAACCGGCGCTTTCCACGGTCCGGCATGACGCGTCGAATACGTCCATATAGCTGCACGGGCCGGACGCCGCCGAACTGGTGGTGTGAACGCGCGCGCCCTTGGGCCGGATCGCGGAGAAGTTATAGCCGACGCCACCGCCGCGGCGCATGGTTTCGGCGGCTTGCAGCAGCGCAACGTAGATGCCGGGCAGGCCTTCTTCGTCGACACCCTGAATCGCATCGCCGACCGGCTGCACAAAGCAGTTGATCAGCGTGGCGGCGATGCCCGTGCCCGCCGCGCTCATGATGCGGCCGGCGCCGAGTGCGCCATGCCGCAGATTGTCGACAAAGAGCGCTTCCACCGACTCGCGCAGGGCCTCTGGTTCCGCCTGAGCGACGCCGTGGGCGACGCGTTTGAACACCTCGTCCGCCGATTGCTCGCCGCCTTTCGCATATTTCTCGAGTAGAACGTCCAGCGAGAATTGTTGCGGTGCAACTAATTGATCCGGAGGAGCTGCTGTGACGCGAGTGCCGGGGGTGTCTTCTGCCATGGTGTCGCCTCTCGTTTGCCGCCAGACGGGCTGCGGCGGGTTCGATGGGAATTGAGGGCATTCATTTAAGCGTGCGCGTTTGGCAGGTGCGGTGACCTGGCGCAACGAGGATCACCTTAGCGCACGTGGCGAAGGGCCGCAATCAGGCTTTTGAGGACCGCGCCGCCGACTGAAGGCACGCGCCGCCGCGGCCTTTTGCAGCGGCCTGTATCAGGCAGAAAGGCGGCGGGCGGTGCAGGGCGCGGGTGGGTAGCGACGGGGAAGAAGGGAGGCCGCAGAGAGCCGGGGCGAGCAAATCGCGAGGGGACAAACGCCCATAAACGACGGCGAACGTTTCCGGCGTATTCCAGGCATACGTCAGCAACGTGCCGTCAAGGCAAAAGCTCAGGCTTCAACCAGTTCGCCCAACACCTCGGCACAGATCATTGCGGAAGCGTTCGAGGGCGCCGGCCGTTCAGCTGGTTTGAACACCGCATCGCCGCGGCGAATCTTGCGGCGCGTCACCGCGCAGGTGCCCGACGTATGCGCCGAGCGTCGCCGCCACCGTTGCTCGCCATAATGGCAACGCCCCGGTTCGACCCAGCGGATCACCAGCGTCGTGTCGGAGCGCTCGAGAATTTCGATGCGTACGCCATTGGTTCCGTCAAGGGGGATGGACTCTAAGGTCATCATCGTCGGCTCCGTATTGTGGTGTGCCGAATGTAGTCCTGCGAGCGCTCGATAGCCATTGTGCCGCAGTTGAAACACTGTTCTCCAAATAGCAACAATGAAACTTGACATTCACGATGGCACGAAACGACGGGGCTTTGCGGGCGATATGCGCCGTGCATTTGCGATAGCGCGGATTTTTGCAACGCAGTGTTGTACGCAGTGAGACAAGCATGCCGCGTGCGAAGGGCGCCGGTGCTTCCTTTAAGATGTGGTTATCGATGAGCGACCGTGCAGCGTAAGTGTAGCGGGTTTGCATTTTTCTGGACGGCTCGCGCGCACATCCACAAGATACTAAGAGCCTTCATGATTTCACGCCCACCCGAATCGCCGAGCGCGCCTGATTGCCCCAAAAAGCAGAAAGCGGCATCGCTCGTCCTGTACATCGTGCTTGTGCTGCTGGCGCTGTGGGTCGTACGCGACTTCATTGCGGCGATAGCCTGGGCCGGCGTCGTTGCCATCGCCCTGTGGCCGCTTTTGCAAAAGGTGGAGGGCAGCCGCTGGTTATCGGGCCGCACCACGCTGATCGCCGTGGTGCTGACATGCGCGGTTGCGTTGCTGGTAGTGCTGCCGTTCGGGATCGGCATTTCGCAGGCGCTGCACGAAGCCCATGACATGAACGAATGGTTCAAAACCGTGCAGGAAAACGGCATTCCAATGCCAGGCTTGATCGAGCGGTTGCCGTTCGGCGCGCAACAGATTTCGGCCTGGTGGCAGGCCAATCTCGCTCAGCCGCTACGCGACTCGGCGGCAATGAAGGGGCTGCACAGCACCACCGTGATGACGCTCGGCCGCCACTTCGGCGCGCGCGCGGCGCACGGTTTGATGGTGTTCGCCTTCATGCTGGTCACGCTGTTCGTGATCTTTCAGGCAGGGCCGCGTCTGTCCGGTTCGCTGATGAAAGGCGTGCGGCGCGGCTTCGGCAACGACGGCGCGCGGTTGCTCGAGCGCATGGCCACGGCTGTGCGCGGCACCGTGTCGGGGCTGGTGGTGGTCGGGCTCGGCGAGGGCGTGTTGATGGGCGTGGCCTATTTCGTGACCGGCTTGCCGCACGTCGCGCTGCTCGCGTTCATCACGGCGATCGCGGCGATGCTGCCGTTTTGCGCACCGATCACATTCGGCCTCGCGGCCTTGTGGCTGTTCTCGCAAGGCTCGGTGGCCGGGGCCATTGGGCTGGCGGTGTTCGGTTCAATTGTGGTGTTCGTCGCTGAACATTTCGTGCGGCCGGTGCTGATCGGCAACTCCACACGATTGCCTTTCCTGCTGGTGTTATTCGGAATTCTCGGCGGGGCGGAGACGTTCGGTTTGCTCGGCCTCTTCATTGGACCCGCGCTCATGACTGTGCTGGTCGTACTGTGGACTGACCTCGTGCAATAGTTGCACGCCATGTGCCGGCGCAATCAGGACTGCTGATTCGCTGGCCCATTCGTTCTGATTCACTTGTCCTGATCGTGCGCCGTCTGTTTGACGCAGCCCAGCGTATATTTCAGCGCCGCGGGCAGCAGCGCGCTCCAGACGTCCCAGGTGTGGCCGCCGTCGATGATGCGCAGCGCCGCCGGATTCCCCGCCAGCCGAAGATGCGTATAAAGCGAAGACGCATCGGCCTGGATCGTGAGGTCGTCGTCGCCGGCAGCGATGAACATCGGCAGACGATACGGCCGGCTCATGTAACGCTCCCATTGCGCCGGATAGTTGAGCGCATGCCAGACGTGCGGATCGAACTGCCGGTCGCCGAACACACCCACGCGACGTGCCGCCGAACCGGGCGGCGGCTCATTCGCATAGACCGCGGGACTCAACAGGAGCGCGCCGCAAAAAAGCTCGGATTGCGTCATCGCATAGCGTAGCGCGCCGAAACCGCCCATCGAAACGCCGCCGATCATCCGTCCGCCACGCTGTGTGGCGACCGCATAGTGCGTTTCGATTTCGGGCAGCAGGTCGGCGAAAAACGCGGTCTCCATCTTCTCCTTACGATCGACATACCAGTCGGTACCGCCTTGCGGCATCACGATTGCGACCGGTGGTATCTCCTTGTGCTCGATCAGCGTGTCGGCGGCGGCTTGCAGGTGGCCTTGCGTGAGCCAGTCATTGGCGTCGCCGTTGTTGCCGTGCAGGAGGTAGAGCACGGGAATGCGAGGAGCATCGTGGCGATAGCCGGTGGGCAGATAGATCGTGTAGGACCAGTCGCGGCCGAGTGCTTCGGAATGGAAGCTTCGGCTGATGACAGTGCTGGCGCTAGCCGTCGCGCCGACAGCAGCGCACAGCGCAAGGAGTGCGGAATGTGGGAATAGACGCATGTCAAAGTAAGAGACCGCCGCGCAGGTCGCGCGCGGCCGTCATGCTATCAGGATCGGCAGCGGAAATCGGCAGGTACCGCGCGTGCATCCGCGCGCCGCTTCCTCAAGGCGACGTTCTGAGGCGCAAGCTCCAGATACGCGTGGTGAAGCGCTTGAGCGGCTCGCAGGCTCTCGCGACCGCGAACAGTGCGCCGACTGCACAGGCATCCGCCACCAGCCCGAGGGGATAGTTCAGATAGCCGTCGGTCGCTGCATACAGCACCGAATCGACGACCAGCGAGATCACCGCGCCCGCGATAAAACACAATAACCCTTGGCGGCCGATCATGCCGACCCACGGCAACCCTTGCGCGAGTTTTTTTGCCCAGCCGAGCTGGATCAGGTTCGCGACGAGCCAGGCAATGGCCAGAAAATTGACCGCGCGCAGGTAAGAGAGGTTTTGCTTGAGGCTGCCATCGAGCGGCTCGCGTTCAATAAACAGCTTGTAGTAGGCCGCGGCGGCAACGACGGCGAACGCCAGCACGCTGATCAGCCAGCCGAGACGGTGAGCACTGATCCGCTGATAAACCGGCTGGCAACGCGCCAGCACGCCGAGCACGAACAGCAACTGCCAGGCAAACGGGTTGAAATCCCAGTGCATGTCCGGCGCGGCGGGCAGATAGGCGTCGATTGCCGGCGCGGCCGCCCACAACGCGACGCTGCCGGCCAGCAGCAGCCATGGCTTGCGGCGTGCGAGCGGCAAGATCATGGGTACCAGCAGGGCGAAGAACGTGTACATCGGCAGCACGGACGCGAGATACGGCTGACGGCGGAATAACAGGATGTCGCGCAGGGCGGCCACGGGGGTCGCGATCAGGTCGTCGAGGTCGGTGGTGGCGAGATTCGGGCCGTCGATACTGAACGCGCTCAGCACGGCGCTGACCAGCAGCATCAAAGCAGCCGTGATGAGGAACGCGCGATAGATTTCGAGCGAGCGCCGCAGGAAGCGGCTGCGCGCGGTCGCTTCGTTACGCCGTTCGGCGAGCGCCGCGTACGCCGTTGCGGTGGCGAAGCCGCCGAGGAACACGAAGACTTCAGCCGCATCGCATAGCGCATACGCATGCAGCGTGACGCGCGAGAGAATGCTGCCGCCGATATGGTCGACGACGATGATCAGAAGGACCAGCCCACGAAAAAAATCGAGTTCAATCAAGCGGGATTGCGACTTTTGCATTGTGCGGTGTCAAAAGCAGCCCCGTGCGACGGCGCGCTAGTCCAGCGCGGCGGTGTCTCACAAAGCTATTGAAATTGGATTGGGTGCGGCGGCGGCCGGCTGCCCCAGCAGGGCACCGGCCGTGGATCGCAGCGTGAACCAGCCATGCGAGGCTCGGTTGTAGAGGCCAGTAAAAATGACCCGTGCGACGGCGCGGAGTTCCGCTGCGGCGCCGCAAAAGCTTTCAATTATATTTCTTTTTATGACAAAGACGCCACGGGACGGGCAGGGTCGCCGTGGCCGATGCGACAGCCGGCCGGGGGCCGGGCGCCGCTGCGCCGCTTACCTGAAACGGCGCAGCGAAAAAAGGGGCTGCCTCCCGCAGTGGAGATTTCGCAACGTTTTGAGATATGGGCGTGACACCTGATGGACGGCGACGTAACGGCGTGTGAGGATTTCTTCAAAGCGCGTCAGGGTCGATAAACCCCTTGAGAAGCGCCAAGAAGAAAGCGGTCGGATCGAGTTGTCCCATTACTCGAGCTCAGGGAGATCTTCATGAACAAGCAAGTGTTCGCGCTGGCTGTCTCCACCGTTTTGTCCGCCACATCGCTAACCATTTTTTCCCCACCCGCTTGTGCCCAGACGAGTGTCACGCTGTATGGCGTACTCGATGAAGGCATCAACTACACCAACAATGTCGGCCGTGGCCATGTCTATGAACTCGCAAGCGGCGATGCGCAAGGCAGCCGCTGGGGCCTGAAAGGCGACGAGGATCTGGGCGGCGGCCTGAAGGCGATTTTCCAGTTGGAAAACGGTTTCGACGTGAGTTCCGGGCGGCTTAATCAGGGCGGCCGGATGTTCGGCCGTCAGGCGTTCGTCGGCTTGAGTTCGGCGCCATTCGGCACATTGACGTTCGGCCGCCAGTACGATTCGGTGGTCGACTATCTGGCGCAGACCACGGCCAACGGCAACTGGGCCGGCGCGCTGTTCTCGCATCCTTACGATAACGACAACACCGACAACTCGTTCCGTCTCGACAACAGCGTCAAGTACACCAGTCCGTCGATCTCGGGCTTCCAGTTCGGCGGTGTCTACAGTTTCAGCAACGATACGAATTTCGCCAACAATCGCGCCTACAGTTTCGGCGGCCAGTACGCCTATGGCGGACTGCTGGTGGCCGCGGCGTATCTGCGGGCCGACAACCCTGGCAACGGCTCAAACGGCGCGATCACCGCGAACGACGCCAGCTTTATCGCCGCCCGCATGCGCGTGTTCGGCGGCGGCATCACCTATACCTTCGGTCCGGCCACGGCCGGCTTCGTGTACACCAATTCGAACTACCTGGACCCCACCGGCAATGGCTATCTCGGCGTGACGCCGCTTGTGCCGCCCGGCATGTTGCTGAACTCGCTCAAGTATCAGAACTTCGAGGTGAACGGCAAGTATCAGATTTCGCCGATGCTGTTCGTCGGCGCGCAGTACGTCTACACCATGGAGAGCTACGATGCCTCGAACGGAGGGGTGAAACCGAAGATTCATTCGTTCGGTTTGATGGCGGACTACAACCTGTCCAAGCGCACCGACGTGTACATACAAGGCGAATACCAGCAGGTGAGCGGCGACTCAACCGATACGATTCTGGACTACGCCTTCACGCCCGGCACCCAGTCGCCGTCATCGACATCGAAGCAGGTCGTGGTGCGAGCGGCGATACGGCATAAGTTCTGAATACGCCGCGCCGAAATTGCGCGGTTGTGCCGGGGCGCCGCGAGTGGCAAGAAATAATCGCTGCGCCGCTGAGTATCGTGAGTTGTGAACTCACCGTGGTTCGCTGTCAATTCATCACGTAGTTCTGAATCAGTATTCCGACTATCACGCCTGCCGGAATGCCACACGTTCTGCCGCGAATAGTCGCGGTCAGATCTTCATCGAGTACGAAGCTGCAGCGGCGTTCACGCCAGACGGTTTTATAAGCCAACGGTTTTGCATCGACGATTACAAGGGCAATGAGCGCGCTCAGAACGACCTGCTCCAAAGCATGCAGCTTTGCGACAAACGGTGAGAATTCACCGGCATTGCACAGCAAAACCATCACGACTGCAGCGACCAGGGCGCCGAAAAAGAAACCACCCATGAACCTGTTCGCTGAATTAAGAGAATCCACTTAAACCTCAAATCATTCGCCGGCTTTGTCGTGCCGACGAAATAAAAAAATACACTGACGGAAATGGCTTTCCTCTTTAAAGACCCGCCTTACTTTGGCTGCCAGGAAAACAGTCTTCAAAAGGACCCATAAGGATATTTTTTTGACCTTCTTCAACCTATCGTCTTTTTCCTAATGTGGCGGGGGATCAGTCAGAAATGGCTGGCAGATGACGAATCCGCCGACAGAATCGCTGTCGCGGCGCGGCCATAGCAGCGCGGGGGTGCCTGCCGCATCTGGCGTGCGCCCATGCCTGCACCAATCGATCTCGCCGAACAGCTTGCGAAGCTGCCGCTTACGCGCCGAACAGATTCAGCCTGGCGTACTGCAGCAACATGATCGTCTTCCCGTCGACGATCTCGCCGCGCTCGATCATCGCCAGTGCTTCGTCCACCGGCAGTTCCAGCACCTCGATATCTTCGCCTTCGTCGGCAATGCCGCCGCCCGCGCCGACCTTAGCCACCGCATCGTATTCGGCGACGAAAAAATGCAGCTTTTCCGTGACGGAGCCCGGACTCATGAAGGCTTCAAATACCTTGCGCACGTCATGCACGCGGTAGCCGGTCTCCTCTTCGACTTCGGCGCGGATGCGTTGCTCGGGTGAAGCCGCCTCCAGCAGGCCTGCCGGTGCCTCGATCAGCATGCCGTGATGACCGTTGACGAACGCCGGCAGGCGGAATTGCCGCGTCAGCACGACCGTACGGCGGCGCGCGTCGTACAGCAGCAGCGTCGCGCCATTGCCGCGATCATAGGTTTCGCGGCTCTGACGTTGCCAACTGCCGTCCGCCCGTTGGTAGTCGAAGGTGGTCTTCTTCAGCACGTACCAGTCGTCCGATAACACTTTCACGTCGACGATCCGCACCCGTTCGGCGATTTCGTTCATGATTCGCATCCTCTTTTTGTTGGGAGCCGCGGCCTGTACCGCATGCGATCCATGGTATCGTGCAGTCTCGTGCAAAAACAAGAAATTTCGTGCAATCACCCAAATCGGGTAGAACCCTGACAGGATCGGCGTCGTGCTGACATCGCAGAGAAAACAATTGATTCTTGAGGCGCTCGAGCGTGACGGGCAGGTCATTGCCAAGACCTTGAGCCTGACGTTCGACGTCTCGGAGGACACCATCCGGCGCGACCTGCGCGAACTTGCCGCCGAAGGGCTGCTTCAGCGCGTGCATGGCGGCGCGTTGCCGGCGTCGCCGGCGGCGGTGGATTTTGCTGGGCGCGAACAGATTGAATCGGCGTCGAAGGCGGCGATCGGCCGGGCAGCGGCAGGGCTGATCGGGCGCGGCCAGATTGCCTTCATCGACGGCGGCACCACCGCCGTGCAACTGGCGCGTCACCTGCCGCGCGACTTGCAGGCGACGATCGTCACGCACAGTCCGAGCATTGCCGTCGAACTGGCGGAGCACGCGGCGCTCGAGGTCATCATGATCGGTGGACGCCTGTTCCGGCATTCGATGGTCAACGTGGGCGCGGCCGCGATTGAAGCGCTCAGCCACATTCGCGCCGACCTCTATTTCATGGGCGTCACCGGTGTGCATCCGCAAGCAGGTCTGAGCACCGGCGATATGGAGGAGGCTTACGTGAAGCGCGCACTCGTGGAGCATGCGGCGGAAACGGTGGTGCTGGCGTCGGCGGAAAAACTCAATGCGGCGTCGGCGTACAGGATTGCGGACGTGTCGGCGGCCAGCACGATCGTCGTCGAGAAGAACACGCCCGCGGTGCTCACTGCGCCGTTCGACGCACTGGGCATCACGATCCTGTGGGCGTGACAAAGCGCTATAAATCGCTCGCTTAACGACCTATACGCAATTCGTTATTTTCGAGATAGAGAACAAAAATTGACGCACCCTATTGCGATTCAGCGCGATAATCCCTCGCCTTTGCTCTATGTAGGGCAGGAAGAAGGCAACTCACGGTAGTTCAAGGTAAATCAGATCGACTGCGGCATGGACGAAGTGATGGCCGCCGCACGTCGCCGGTACACCCGGGCGCATGCAAGCGCCCGCGGTTCGAACACCTCCCTCGTGGTTTACAGTCGTTGAACGCAGGTCCGCCATGTATAAGCTGATAGGCAGGCATGCCGCGCCGGCCTGTGTTCCGCGTTCGTTCTGCCAATGGGTTGCCGCCGTGTTCACTAAAGGAGAAGTCCATGGGGAAACTCGACCTTTCGCGTCGTAGTTTTCTGAAGGCCAGCGTATTGGCGGGTGTGTCGGTGTATATCGCGCCGATGGGCAGCCGCGCATTCGCTGCGTTGTTCGAAGAAAAAATTCTGACGCCGGTTCAGTGGGATGCCGCACGCGGCCAGGCGAAATTCCGTATCGACGGGATTGCCAAAGTGACCGGCTCGAAAGTGTTCGCGCGCGACGTCCGCGCCACCGACATGCCGCACTGGCCGCAGCAGCAATCGCACGCCTTCATCCTGCGCACGACGCAAGCCGATCGCAGCTACGAAGGTTTCGACCTGAGCTTGCTCGGCGACGAACTGAAGCCTGACCGCGTGGTCACGGCGGCGGACCTGACGCGCGACGGCCTGATCTTCCCGGCCTTCTATGGCGACGACATGTTGTTGCCGCAGGGCAAGACGCCCGCGTATCTCGGCCAGGCGGTTGCGATCCTGATCTATCACGACTTCGCGCGCTTTCGCTTCGCGAAAGACAAACTGAAGTTCCAGGATCAGATCATCCGTTACGGTGCGCAAACCGGGCCGCTCGAACGCGACCCGTGGGGCACGTTCCGTTTCGTGCGCGTCGGCGGCAAGACGCCGTACGACGACGATATCTTCTCCAGCCTGAAAGACGCACCGGTGTTTCCGAGCATGATGCGCAAGCACCAGCCGGTATGGCCGGACGGCGTCGAACACGGCAAGCTCGACGAGCAGGGCATGTATCACGCCGGCGAGATCCAGCAGGAACTCGATCATCCGTCGGCGGACTGGCTTGTGATGCAGCGCGAATACAACACGCAGTCGATCGACACGGCCGCGCTCGAACCCGACAACGCGAACTGCTGGTACGACGCGGCGACTCAATCGCTGCACATGGTCGTGCCGACCCAGGCGCCGTCGGAAGTCGCCGACAGCGCCGCCGGCATGGTCGCGAAGTGCGCATTTCCGGTGAAGAACCTGTTCATTCACCCGTGCTATACGGTCGGCTATGGTTCGAAGGACCACTTCAACGTGCCGTTCTACGGCCTCGTCTGCGCGATGTATGCGGACGGCCGCCCGGTGCGTCTTGCCAACGACCGCTACGAGCAGTTCCAGACCTCCTTGAAACGCCATGCGTTCAAGATGAATTACCGGATCGCCGTCGATAAGAACACCGGTTTGATGCAATCGTTCAAGGCCGAGATGGAAGCGAACGGTGGCGGGCGCTGCAACTTTTCGCCGTCGGTGGCGATGGTGGGCGCGACGGCCGCGCAATCGATCTATTACTTCCCGAAGAACGATCTGTCCGCGGTGGCGATTGCCTCGCGCGCGATCGACGCCGGTTCGGCGCGCGGCTACGGCACGCTGCAAAGCATGGCCGCGACCGAGATGATGGTCGACGAAATCGCCGCGCAACTGAATCTCGATCCGATCGACTTCCGCCTGAAAAACGCGCTGCGCTCGGGCATGAAGAACACCCAGGGCGCGGTGCCCGCCGGCGCGATTCGCGTCGACGACGTGCTGCAGAAGGCGAAGGTTCATCCGCTATGGGTGAATCGCGCGAAGCGTAAGGCCGAGTTCGAAGCTGCGCATCCGGGCACGCGTTATGGCGTTGGTTTTGCATGTGTGCAGAAGGACTTCGGCACGGGCGCGGAGACCTCGTTCGCGAAGGTCGAGTTCAGCGCCGACGGCAAGATCGGCCTGCAACACACGGCGGCCGAAATCGGCACCGGCATGTCGACCTCGCAGGCGGTCGCGGTAGCGAAGTGGCTCGGCATGCCGGCCACCGACGTGCATGTCGCGATCACCGATTGGCCCGATCTGCCGGTCATCACGAGCGGCGATCCGTACATGATGTCGCAAGCGGACCAGGACAAGCTGGCCGCGAATCCGCGCTGGTCGCCGGGTTATGCGTCGCCGTCGAGCGCGACGAATTCGGCGTTCTACTTTACGCACAGCACGCGTGAAGCGGCCCGCGTCGTCTTCGCGCACGGCTTGTGGCCGGCGGCGATGGCGATCTGGAGCCAGGGGCTGGGCGGCGGTCAGGCCGCGCCTCTGGTGGTGCGCATGGAGGACGCGCGTTGGGTCGACGGCAAGCTGTCCGCGGCCGGGCTCGAAGCACTGCCGTTCGAACAGCTCGCGAAGAAGGCGCACGAGCTGGGTCTGGTCACGGGCGCGACCGTGCACGTGTTCAATCGCTGGCAATGGACCGAATCGGACTTCGAGATCGACGGCAGCGTCGAGCGTCTGCCGCTCGACGGCCTCGCGATTCGATATGGCGACAACGCTTCGGCCGATAAGAAGAAACTGCAAACCACGGCGAACCATTATCGCGTGCTCGATCGTCAGCGCGTGTTCTATCCGCCGGTTCAGCGTAACAACGCGGCGGTCACGTACTACAGCGCGGTCGGCACCCTGGTCGAACTATCGGTGCATGAAGCGAGCGGCAAGGTGAACCTGCTCGCGCATCACTCGATCATGGAGTGCGGCAATCAGCTTTCGCCGCAACTCGTGTCGGGTCAGTTGCAAGGCGGTCTGGCAATGGGTATCGGCCATGCGCTGCACGAGTATTTGCCGCTTTACGAGGACGGCCCGGGCAACGGCACGTGGAACTTCAATCGCTACCACTTGCCGCGCGCGACGGACGTCGCCGTCTGGACCCAGACCGGCGAAGTGCTGCCGCCGCTGACCGAGACCGACCCGCCGAAGGGTATCGCTGAAGTGGTGATGATTCCGGTGGTCGGCGCCATCGTGAACGGTATCGCGCACGCGATCGGCCATCGCTTTACCGACCTGCCGGTTACTCCGCAACATATTCAGAAGGTGCTCGCATGACGGCCCCCACTCAAACTTCCGCTAATGCCGCAAGCGGTGCGGCGAGCACTGCCGTTGCTTCAGGCAAAATCTCCGGCGCCTCTGCCGCAGCGGCATCCGCTACTGCTGGTGCTTCGGGCGCAGCCGCCGCTAACCCGGCTTCCGCGGCCTCCGGCGCGACAGCAGCCGCCGGCGTTCCGGCCAGCGCGCCGGCTGCACCGGCGGTCGAGCGTCCATTGACGCATTTCCGCACGCTGCCGGTTTCGGTCAAGGTGAACGGCGAGATCGTCGGTCCGACCGACGTGCCCGCCGGTCTGATGATGATCGATTATCTGCACGAATACCTGCATCTGACCGGCTCGCGGCTCGGCTGCGGGCAGGGCATCTGCCACGCGTGCGTCGTGATCGTCGACAAGCCGGACGGCACCAGCGAAGAAGTGCGCACCTGCATCACGGGCGCGAACTTCTTCAACGGCAAAACCATCCGTACGATCGAAGGGCACGCGAAACGCAACGAAGCAGGCGAGGTCGTCGAACTGTCGCCGATCCAGCAGAAGTTTCTCGAGCACTTCAGTTTTCAGTGCGGCTACTGCACGCCCGGTTTCGTCAATGCGGCGACCGTGTTGATCGAGCGGCTGAAGCGCCAGCCGGTTGCGAAGAATCAGGTCGAGCAAACCATCACCGATGCGTTGAACGACCATATCTGCCGCTGCACGGGCTACGTGCGCTACTACGAGGCCGTGAAGGAGGTCGTGATGACCACGCCGGGTCTCGTAAAGGACGCCGCATGATGAGCGCTTCCATGAATGTGCGCCGCGCGTTGCTGTTGCTCGGCACGGCGGCTTTGCTCAGCGCGTGCGGCAAGCAGGACGACTCCGCTGCTGCGATGCAGGCTGCCGCCGCACAGGGCCCGCAATCTACCCCCGCCGATCCGCTCGCGCGTGGCCGTTACCTCGTCAAGGCCGCCGACTGCGCCGCCTGCCACACCACGGCGGATGGCGCGCCGTTCGCCGGCGGCGTGAAGCTGGCTTCGCCGTTCGGCACCTTCTACGGCACCAACATCACGCCAGACAAGGACCACGGTATCGGCAACTGGAGCGCGGACGATCTCTACAAGGCGCTGCACGACGGCGTCGCGCCGGACAAGCAACTGTATCCGGCCATGCCGTACACGTCGTACCGCCAGTTGTCGCGCGCGGATAGCGACGCGATCTACGCGTACCTGATGGCGCAGAAGCCGGCCGCCGTGGCGAACCGCGAACCGGAGCTGTCGTTCCCGTTCAACATGCGTTTTGGCGTGCGCTTCTGGGACTGGGTGTTCCTGAAGGACACGTTGCCGGATGCGTCGAAGGGACAATCGGCTGACTGGAATCGCGGACGCTATCTGGCGAGCGCGCTCGGCCATTGCGCCGAATGCCACACGCCACGCGGCACCTTCGGCCAGCTCGACGGCGCGAAGCCGCTGACCGGCGCGGCGCTCGGCCGGATCGCCGCACCCGACATCACGCCGCATGGTTTGGCGGCGCGTGGCTGGACCGCCGCGGACCTGCAGACGTTCTTCGCCACCGGCATCGCGCCGCAAGGCTCGGCGTTCGGCGAAATGTATCCGGTTGTGCATCTGAGCAGCCAGTACATGACGCACGACGACCTGCGTGCGATGTCGACCTATCTGCTCGGCGACGCGGCCCCGGCGCCGCAACCCTTGCAGTCGGTCTCGGCCGATGCGGCGCAACTCGAGGCCGGGCGCAATGTGTATCTCGCGGTGTGTGCCGGCTGTCACGGCCTTGGCGGTGAGGGCAAGCCGCACGTCGCGGTACCGATGCATGGCAACTCGACCGTACGTCAGAGCGACGCGCATAACCTGATCGTGGCGATGCTCGACGGCATCGGCGCACAGGATTTCCCGGGCCTCGAGCGGATGCAGGAGATGCCGGGCTTCGCCACGCAACTCAGCGACACGGAACTCGCCCAACTGGCGAATTATCTGCGCGCGACGTACGGCGGCCAGGCTGCCGACGTGACGGCCGATGCGGTGAAAGCGCTGCGATAAACCTGCCCTGCGCCGGGGCGCTGGCAGTCCGGCGCCCCGTCTCTCCAGTGAATGGCGCGTAATGAACTCGCGCGTGATGGCTGGCTCAAATGGGTTCGCGCCGTTGCCCCTTGGCGGCGCGCGCTACGTTTCGCCGTAGACCCATCTGACTGTCTTCCCGGAGATTTCATGAGTAATCGCGCGACGCAAACCGTTCCCCAATCTCCTGCCGCGCGGTCGCAAAGCGCGCCGCTCGCTTGCGTGCAAGGCACGATCAGCAAGGTGTTCCTCAACCCGGAGTTCCACAACAACGCCAATCATCAGCACTTCGTCATCCGGATCGACAAGGTGCTGAAGTTCGAAGGAACGCAGAACCTGGTCGGCGCGGAAGTATTCGTCGCTGTGCGTTTCGGCGACAGCGAGGGGTTGGCGCATGAAATTCCCGGCTTGCAGGCCGGCCAGCCAATCGAGGCTCAAGGCGAATATATCTCCGACGCCAGTGCTTATCCGACCCAGGACAACTCCAACCCCGTCCTGCCGGTACTGCACTTCACGCATCATCCGGTCGGCTACGTGAAGTATCAAGGCCAGACCTACAGCTAGCCGTCACTCAGTCTTATCGAACGGATGGGCATGACGCCTGTCCGCTTGCCTACGCGTTTTTCTCCCACGCTCGCCGTCGCGGCGAGCGCTCATTCAAGTTTTGACCACGCTTTGCCGTTAAAGAAAACGTTTCCAGCCGATTGTGCGGCGGCGTAGCCGTCGGCGGACTTTCGCGGGTCTTTGCGATCGTGCGTGTAGCGGCCTCAGGCCAACACCACACATGAGGCGCGACCCGGGTCTGCATCACCGTGCGTAATGTTTGTATCAGAGTGTGTGATGCGGAGCGTTTTTTGCAAAACGCACTTTACAATTCTGCGTGAATTTTGATCGGCAATCTGGCCCTTTTCGCGGAAGATCGCCTGTTTATCGGGCGTCCGGGCGTCCGGCAGCGCGCAAGGGATTGGGTTGAACGGCAGGGCCTGGGTGAGCGCCGCACGAGGCGGCCTTGCTGTGTCGCGAGAGAAGGCAGCGCTTCGTCAGAATGCGCGCATCGCACGCGACAGGGCAGCACTCGGCCTGCCAATAAAAAAGCAGGAGTCGAACATGTTGGGAAAGCGTTTCGACCGGACACTGATGGCCAGTCTGGCTGGCGTGTCGGTTGCGCTGGTGGTCAGCGGCTGTGCGAATGTGGGGCAGCAGGGCGGGCAAACTGGCGCGGCAGCGGCGACGCCGGCTGCGTCCGGTGTGCCGGCAGCGGCTGCAGCGCCGGCCTCCAGCGCGCTCGCAGCCCCGGCGGTCAAGCTAGCCGCGGACAACGGCACGCCGCTTAAGAACGCCCCGCCTCTGGTGTATCGCGTCAGGCGTGGCGATACGCTGGCGCGCATCGCCCAGCGTCATCACTGCAGTGTCAGGCAGTTACAGGCGTGGAATGGCCTCAAGTCTTCCTCGCGGTTGAAGCAGGGGCAGGTGCTGCACGTCGCTTCGCCGGAAACGGTGCGCGCGGTTAATCAGGCCAACGCGGCGGCTGCTGCGGCGAAGGCTGCGGCAGCCGCCGCGCCGGTTGTTCCGCTCGCCGCGCAGCAGGCGCAGGCGGCGGCCGATGCGCAGGTGAGCGCGCAGGCAAATGCGCAATCGCCCGCGCCCAGCGCGGCCGAGGTGCGTGAAGTCGCGCATGAGACTTCGCGACATGCGAACGGTGTATCGCTGGTATGGCCTGCGGGTGGCCGTGTCGTCGAGGCGTTCCAGCCGGGCGAAACACGCGGCATCGAAATCGGCGGCAAACCCGGCGATCCGGTGCGGGCCGCGGCCGACGGCAAGGTAATGTACGCCGGCACGGGTCTGAACAGCTACGGCAGTCTGATCATCGTCCAGCACAACAAGGACTTTCTGACTGCCTACTCCCATAACCGCAAGCTGTTGGTGAAAATCGGCGACATCGTGCGGCAGGGGCAGCAGATTGCCGAAATGGGCGACGAAAATAACTCGCGCGTCTCCGTAGGCTTCGAGTTGCGCCGCGACGGCAAGCCGGTCGATCCGATGCCGTATCTGCCGCAAGGCCGCGGCTAGATAACGCGCGTCTTCAGTCGAGCCAACGCAGCGCTGCCGCGACGATCGCTTCAGGCGCGTCTTCCTGCATCAGATGACCGGCCTTCGGCACCGGCTGAAAGCGTGCCTCGGGGATGACGGCCGCCAGTTGCCGGCCGCGTTCGAGCGGAATCCACTGGTCGTGTTCGCCCCACAGAATCTGCGTGGGACAGCGCATCTGCGCATAACGCGCTTCGACCTCGTCGGTGTAGCGCTGGTCCATCTGGGCGATCTGCCGATAGAACGCGGCTTGTCCGGTTGAGCCGAGCCATGGCGTCACATAAGGCGCGAGTTCCTCGTCCGCAATGTCGCGGGCAATCGCGCCGCGCACGTAGGCCTTTACCACCGCTTCGTGAATATACGGCGGCAGGCCGGCGAAGGCCGCGCCATGTTCGCGCACGTGCCGCACGAACGGCGAACCCCATGGCGCGACGGCGACCGGATCGATCAGCGTCAGACTGCGATAGTCGCATCCCTCGATCAGATGCGCGCGCAAGGCGGTTGCACCGCCGAAATCGTGTGCGATGACGTCCGGGCTCTTCAGTTGCCAATGCGCGAGCAATTCCGCCAGCAGCACGTTCTGCACGCCAAGTGAAACGTCCTGAGCATCGCGTTGCTCGGACTGGCCGTAGCCAAGTAGATCGTAGTAATAGACGGTGCGAATCTGCGCGAGATGCGGAGCAATGCGATGCCACACATAGGACGAAAACGGCGTGCCGTGAACCAGCACTAGTGGCGGACCGTTGCCCGTCACGCGAAAGCGCACGGTTTGATCACGGAACGTATAGCTTTCCGGAAGCGGCCAGTTTTGCATAGCGAAAGGGCGTTGTGAGTAAGTCTGCTTACCTTAGCAGGGCGCGCTAAAGTGTGCTGTCCGGCTTCTCGTGGCATCCTCCGAATGCCTCCCGCAAAAGCTCACCTTTATTTTATTCAGCAAAGCCAGGCAAATTCAAACGATCGCGACTCGTGGCGCTGCCGGATTGAGCGGCGAGTAGCGCGCACATCGCGCACTGTTGCGAAACGTGCATAAATCACCTTGAAATAAGGTGTCGTTGTGTCGGCTGGATTCGGAAAGCCTGGTAATCGCAGCGGTGCCGCAGGGGGGCGCCAATTCCGTATTCAACGACTACGACGTGTGAATGACAGAAATTCACGGTTGGCCATGGTGAGGGAATTCGGGAGCCGAAGGCACAGTACTCACCGGACGCCGCGCTTAACCTCAGCGACGCCGTCCGGCTAACATCAACGAAGTCTGCGCGCTAATGCGCCGCCAGCTACTTCGACTCGATACCGCGCAGCAGTTGGGAAACCTGGCCGTGGTGGTGCAGGATCGCCGGGTCGGCTTGCAGAAGCGGCAAGTAGCGCGGCAGAAACGCATTGCCGGGTTGGTCGGAAGAAAACAGGCCGGTGATGGCTTCGGTCGCGCCAAGCCGATCGGCGGCGTCCGCTTCCTTGTCGTCGAGAATTTCGTCGACGTTCGCGATCACGGTGGAGAGCGGCGTGAGCCAGCGGAACGCCGAGCCGTTGATGAGCACTTGCAGGAAGGCCGCCGGCGTGACGGGGCCGAATTCCTTTTCGTACGACGCGCGCTCGTGATCGAGTATCGACTTATGCAGCGCCAACAGCGGCTTGCGAATGTCCGAAAGGAATTGAATGCATTGCTGGTCGTTCATCTTGCCGCTCCTTCGGGTGGTCATGCTGGATCAAGCCAACGCGGCAATGGTAGCGCATCGGTTTGACTCCCGTTTCACTTTTGCGGCGGCCGCCGCGGCCAGGTGGTTCCCGCCGCGCGGAGACGCTGCGGACATGCCCGCTTGGTC
The DNA here is from genome assembly GCF_059567945.1 of Paraburkholderia sp. BGA-UO-ETr-F12. Taxonomy (NCBI): domain Bacteria; kingdom Pseudomonadati; phylum Pseudomonadota; class Betaproteobacteria; order Burkholderiales; family Burkholderiaceae; genus Paraburkholderia; species Paraburkholderia sp. BGA-UO-ETr-F12. The sequence goes on from NZ_JCAQOZ010000057.1 coordinate 226,640, forward strand.
TGCGGACTTCTTTATGCAAGACTACAATTGCCCCGTCCCTTCCGGCGCGCTCGCGCTGCGCACTGCCTGCTGCACCCATTGAATCGTAGCCGCATCGCGTATTAGCACGGCTCGTCGAATAAACACTGCAAGTTTTTGTGTTTTGGTTTGACGGCTCAGTCCAAACAGTCTGGCTGAGCAGCCTGATAAGCACTTTGACAAGCAGCTTGAACAAGCATCCCGACAAACAATAAACCCCACTCGGATCCGCCTATGACAACGTTCAACATCAACGGCCAGACTCATACTGTCGACGCACCCCCCGATATGCCTCTGTTGTGGGTATTGCGCGATCTCGTCGGCTTGACCGGCACCAAGTTCGGTTGCGGCATCGCTCAATGCGGCGCATGCACCGTGCATCTCGACGGCGTCGCGGTGCGCTCATGCGTACTGCCGGCGGCGGCTGTCGGCGACAAGAAAATCACCACCATCGAAGCGGTCGGCGACACACCCGCCGGGCAAAAGATCCAGCAGGCATGGCGCCAACTGGACGTTGTGCAGTGCGGCTACTGCCAGTCGGGGCAGGTCATGTCGGCAGCTTCGCTGATCGCGAGCAATCCCAATCCGACCGACGCGGACATCGACGCCGCCATGGCCGGTAACATCTGCCGCTGTGGGACGTATAACCGCATCCGCGCGGCGATCAAGCAAGCCGCGAAGGGGGCCTGACATGTCCCAGGGATTGCTCGATGCACAAAACGGCGCGCAGCCTTCGAAGCGCGGCAAGAGCGGCATCACACGCCGCACGTTCCTGAAGTTCGGCGTCACGGTGGGGGCGGCAAGCGGCGGCGGCTTGCTGCTCGGTTTCAGCATGCCGGCAGCCAGTCAGGATCAGAAGACCGGTAAATCGGTAATCGGCGGCGATGGAGATGAAGCACCGCAGAACGGCGTGTTCGCGCCGAACGCCTTCATTCAGATCGACACGGCCGGCAAGGTCACGCTGGTGATTCCGAAAGTCGAAATGGGGCAAGGCGTCTACACGTCGATCCCCATGCTGATCGCGGAAGAGCTCGAAGTGCCGCTCGACTCGGTCACGCTCGACCACGCGCCGCCAAACGAAAAGCTCTTCATGGACCCGCTGCTCGGCGGGCAACTCACCGGCGGTTCGACGTCGATCCGCTATGCGTGGGAGCCGATGCGCCGGGCCGGCGCGGCCGCGCGCACGCTGCTGATCAGCGCCGCCGCGCAGCAATGGCAGGTCGATCCGGCAAGCTGCCATGCGCAGGCCGGTCAGGTGATTCATGCGGCGAGCAATCGCAGCATCGGTTACGGACAGTTGGCGAGCGCCGCGGCGAAGCTGCCCGCGCCGCAGAACGTGCCGTTGAAAGATCCGAAAGATTTCAAGGTGATCGGCACTTCGGTTAAGCGTCTCGATTCGCCCGAGAAGGTCGACGGCACGGCCATGTTCGGACTGGACGTGCGGGTGCCCGATATGGTCTACGCGGCCATTGCGAACTGCCCGGTATTCGGCGGCACGCTCGCCAGCGTCGACGATACCAACGCGAAGAAGATTCCCGGCGTGCGCCAGATCGTCAAGCTCGACAACGCGGTCGCCGTGATCGGCGACCATACGTGGGCCGCCAAACGCGGTTTGCAGGCGCTGGATATCAAATGGAACGAAGGCGCGGGCGCGCAGATCGGCATGAAACAGATCGTCGACGATCTCGCCAACGCTTCGCAACGCAACGGCGCGGTGGCGCGTAAAGAAGGCGACGTGAGCAACGCGTTTTCAAATGCGAAGACGCGGGTCGACGCCGTGTATCAGCAACCGTTCCTCGCGCATGCGACGATGGAGCCGATCAACTGCACGGTGCATGTGCGGCCCGACGGCTGCGATATCTGGCTCGGCTCGCAAGTGCCGACGCGGGTGGTGGATGCCGCAGTTGCCGTAACCGGTTTGCCCGCGGACAAGATCGTCGTGCATAACCATCTGATCGGCGGCGGCTTTGGCCGGCGGCTCGAATTCGACATGGTCACGCAGTCGGTCAAGATCGGCAAACAGGTGTCGACGCCGGTAAAGGTGCTGTGGACACGTGAAGAGGATATCCAGCACGACATGTACCGGCCGTACTACTACGACAGGATTTCCGCCGGACTCGACGCGAACGGCAAACCGGTCGCCTGGCAGCACCGGATTGTCGGCTCGTCGATCATGGCGCGCTTTGCGCCGCCCGCGTTCCAGCATGGGCTCGATCCCGATGCGGTGGAAGTCGCCGCTGATCTGCCCTATGACCTGCCGAACCAGTTGGTCGACTATGTCCGTCAGGAACCGCATGCCATTCCCACCGCATTCTGGCGCGGTGTGGGACCGACACGCGGCACCTTCGTGGTCGAGAGTTTTATCGACGAACTTGCCGCGCAGGCGAAAGTCGATCCGGTCAAATACCGCCAGGATCTGCTGGGCAAGACACCCCGCGCGCTGAACGTGCTCAACACTGCCGTGCAGGCGGCCGGCTGGGGCAGCGCGGTGCCGAAGGGGCAAGGGCGCGGGGTGTCGGTGATGCATGCATTCGGCAGCTTCTTCTCGATGGTCGTCGACGTTGCCGTCGATCAGGGCGAGGTATCCGTCAAGCGCGTGGTCTGCGCGGTCGATTGCGGGATGGTGGTGAATCCGAACACGATCGAAGCCCAGGTGCAAGGCGGCATCATCTTCGGCATCACGGCCGCGCTCTATAGCCAGATCACGATCAAGGACGGCCGCGTGGAGCAGAACAACTTCACCGACTACCGGATGCTGCGGATCGATCAGGCGCCGCCGATCGAGGTGCATATCGTGAAGAGCAGCGAGGCGCCCGGCGGAATCGGCGAGCCCGGCACGGCAGCGCTCGCGCCGGCGCTGACGAACGCGATTTACGCGGCCACCGGCAAGCGGCTGCGCCAGTTGCCGGTCGGCAGCCAACTGCAAACCGCCTGACTGACAGGAGCCCAACATGAAAAACACACTCAAGGGTTTCGGCGCGGCGCTTTGCGTGGCTTTGCCGTTCCTGACGCAGACCCACGCGCAAGCCGCGGATCAGGCCCAGGTGCAGCGCGGCGCCTATCTGGCGAAGGTCGGCGATTGCGTTGCTTGCCATACGGCGCCGAAGGGCAAGCCGTTCGCGGGCGGCCTGCCGATGACCACGCCGATGGGCCGCATCTACACGACCAACATCACGCCGGATCAGCAAACCGGCATCGGCAATTACACGGAAGAGGATTTTGCGAGAGCGATGCGCGAAGGCGTCGCGAAAGACGGTCACAACCTGTACCCGGCGATGCCGTACCCGTCCTATGCGAAGGTCAACGACGACGACATGAAAGCGCTGTACGCGTACTTCATGAGCGGCGTCGCGCCGGTGCAGCAGGCGAACCGCGAACCGGACATCAAATGGCCGTTGAATATGCGCTGGCCGTTGAAGTTCTGGAATATGGTGTTCCTGGAGAAGGGCGTCTATCAGGACAAGGCGGGCAAGGATGTGGCGTGGAATCGTGGCGCGTATCTCATCCAGGGCCTCGGGCACTGCGGCTCGTGTCATACGCCACGCGGCATTGCGTTCCAGGAAAAGGCGCTGGATGAAAGCGGCAGCGCGTTCCTGACCGGCGGTCTGCTCGACGGCTGGTTCGCGGCCAACCTGACGGGCGAGCACAACGTCGGCCTGGGTCGCTGGAACGATCAGGACTTGCAGGCGTTCCTGAAAACCGGCGCCAATCGCCATGCATCGGCGTTCGGTTCGATGACCAGTGTGATCAACAACAGCACGCAGGGCATGAACGACACCGACATCGCCGCGATGTCCGCCTACCTGAAGTCGCTGCCGCCGGCGGGTGGCAGTGGCGCGCCGCCTTACTCGTACGATCCACAGGCGACGAAAGTGTCGTTGAACCGTCCCGCGAACGATGCCGGTGCGCGCGTTTATACGGCGTATTGCATGCACTGCCATGGTGTCGACGGACGCGGTTTCGCGCCGATGCTTGCGCCGCTGGCCGGCAATCCGAACGTGCTGGAAAAGGATCCGTCCTCGCTGATCAACGTGACGTTGAACGGCACGGAGGACCTGGTGATCGGCGGCATTCCCGCGCCGTATCCGATGCCGAAGTACGCGCCGGTGCTCAACGACCAGCAGATCGCCGACGTGCTCACCTTCGTGCGCGCCGGCTGGAATAACGGTGGACCGGCGGTGACGGCGGCCGACGTGGCGAAGCTGCGCAAGTCGACTGAGGCGGCTCGCTAGCGGCGCCGCGCTCGAGGCTCGCAACGAAAAAAGCGGCAACCGTTTTGCACGGTTGCCGCTTTTTTATCGACCAGGGGAAGCCTTAACGGTGCTGCCCCACCTTCTGCCGTTTCTCCAGCACGCGCGCATACCACGTCAACGGGAAGCACATCGCGAAGTAAATCATCGCCACCATGCCGTAGATCGGAAATGGGCGGAAAGCGGCGTTAGTGATCATCGTGCCGGTCTTGGTCAATTCCGTGAAGCCGATGATCGACGCCAGCGCCGTGCTCTTTACCACCTGCACGAGGAAACCGACTGTCGGCGCGACGGCGATCTTCAGTGCCTGCGGCCAGACGATGTAGCGCAGTTGCTGGCCGAACGTCATGCCCAGACTCGCCCCCGCGGACCACTGGCCGCGCGGCACGGCTTCCACGCAACCGCGCCAGATATCGACCAGATACGCGCTGGTATAAAGCGTCAGCGTGACGGTTGCCGCGACCCAGGGCGACACATCGACGCCCAGCAAGGGCAGGCCGAAAAACGCCAGAAACAGTTGCATCAGCAGCGGCGTGCCCTGAAACACCTCCACGTACACCACCACGATGCGCCGCAGCCACGGCAACGGCGACACGCGCATCGCGAGCAGGATCAGCCCGACAATGCCGCCGCCGACAAACGCGATCAGCGACAGCAACACCGTCCAGCGGGCGGCGAGCAACAGATTGCGGGCGATGTCCCACAGCGTGAATTCGACCATGATCAACGCTCCGTCGGCAGAGTGCGGGCGCCGCGCCACATCAGGCGGGTACGCCAGTTACGCGGCGCGCTGCCGCTATTGCCGCCGCGAGCCACGCGGCCCGCAAAGAGATTGCGGCCGAGCCGGTTCATGAGTTGCCGCAACACGATCGACAACACCAGATACGTCGCGGTGATGATCAGGTAGCTTTCGAACGAGCGGAAGTTGCGCGACTGGATGAAGTTGGCCGCGTAAGTCAGATCGGGGACCGAGATTTGCGAAACCACCGCCGAGCCAAGCATCACGATCAGCACCTGGCTCAACAACGCGGGAAACACGTTGGCGAGCGCCTGCGGCAGCACGACGTAGCGAAACACCTGGCGCCCATGCAGGCCGAGCGCCTGGGCCGCCTGCACCTGGCCGCGCGAAATCGAATCGATCCCGGCGCGCACGATTTCGATCGCGTAGGCGCCGAGATTGACGGTCATTGCCAGAATCGCGGCCTGTACCTCGTCGATATGAATGCCGAGGCTCGGCAAGCCGAAGAAGATGAAGAACAATTGCACGATGAAGGGCGTGTTGCGGATCAACTCGACATAAGCCGCGACCACGCCGCGCGCCCATTTCGGACCGGCCACCGCGATGCTCGCGCCGCCAATGCCGACGAGGCCGCCGAGCACGGTGGACACGGCGGTCAGTCCCAATGTGACGGCGACACCGCGCGCGAGCAGCCCCGCATAGAGGCCGAAGCCGCTGAAATCGAACGCGTAGGTCATGACGTGGCGCTCATCGTGAGGTCAAACTCCGGCGCGGACGCTCCGAAGGCGTCCGTGCAAACAAGGTTTAGAGATCGGCCGGCAGCGGCGCGCGCAGCCACTTCTGCGAAATCGCATTCATGGTGCCGTCCTTGCGGGCCTTGGCAATCGTTTCGTCGACTTTCTGCTTCAGACGCGGCTCGTTCTTGTTCAAACCGACGTGGTCCGGCGAGCTGAACAGCGAGAACTTCTGCTCCGGATCGTTCGCCGGATGACGCGCGAGAATGGTTGCGCCGACGTCGTTGCCGACTACCATCAACTGTACCTGACCAGAAAGAAACGCCGAAATTGCGCCGTTAGGATCGTCGAATCTTTTTATGGTCGCGCTGGGCGGCGCGATTTTGGTCACGCTCAGGTCTTCCAGCGTGCCGCGCGCGACCGAAATCGTCTTGCCGGCGAGGTCGGCGGCGTTCTTCACGGGCAGTGCCTTCGGGCCGAAGACGGCGAGGTAGTAGGGCGCGTAGGGCTGCGAGAAGTCGATCACCTTTTCGCGCTCCGGCGTCTGGCCGACTGAAAGCAGCATGTCAGCCTTATGGTCGGCGAGGTAGGCCATGCGGTTGTCGCCCGTCACCTGCACGAGTTCGACCTTTGCGTTGAGCGCACGGCCGATCAGGTTGGCGACGTCGATGTCGTAGCCCATCGGTTTCATGTCCGGGCCGATCGAGCCGAACGGCGGATAGTCCTCGAATACGCCGATGCGCACCGTGCCGGTTTTGGCGATGTTGTCGAGCGCGTCGGCATGCGCGGCCGGCGACGCCAGCGCGCACAGGGCGCCGAGGCCGGTGAAGGCGAGCGTCGCGGCAAGCGTGGCGAAGACGCGGCGCGCGTTCGATTGGGCAACTTGGGGCTGGTTCATGGTCTTTCCTCTGTCGAAAACTCGGTACTGGAATGGTTTTTCTGGATGAGCGTTTCAATGCGCCGCGCGGGCAGCGATCAGTTTGCATGCATGCGGTGGCAATTCCGCGAGCACCGGCATGCCGAGCGCCAGTCCCGGCGTTTCTCGCGGGGTGGTGGCGGCCGTCAGCGTGAAACCCGCGCAATCGATCGTCGCTTCGAGTGAGGCTCCCACGTCGCGGATAAACGTCACCGTGCCCGCGAGGCGGTTCGGCCCTGCATGGTCGGAGGCCGATTTGACGCACACGTCTTCCGGCCGGATCAACAGACGGATGTCGCCGCTGGCTTGCGGCACGCGTGCCGGCTGCGCCACCGCAATGCGCCGGCCTCCCGGCAGGCTGACGCCGCCCGCGCCGTCGTAAGTGACCGGCAGGATATTGCCGAGCCCGATGAAGTCGGCGACGAACTCGCTGACCGGGTCGCGATAAATATCGAGCGGTTTGCCGACTTGCGCAATCCGGCCTTTCTCCATCACGACGATTTCGTCGGCCATGGTCATCGCTTCGCGCTGGTCGTGCGTGACCATGATCGTCGTGATGCCGAGGCGCTGTTGCAGCAGGCGAATTTCGACCTGCATCGCTTCGCGCAGCTTGGCGTCGAGCGCGGAGAGCGGTTCGTCGAGCAGCAGCAGTTTCGGTTGCGATGCAATTGCACGCGCAATCGCCACGCGCTGCCGCTGGCCGCCGGAGAGTTGCGTGACGGGCCGGTTCGCCATGTGCGGTAACTGGATCAGATCCAGCAACTCGGCGACGCGCCGTGCTTGCGCGTCTTTCGCGGTCTTGCGCAGCTTGAGCGGATACGCGACGTTTTGCGCCACTGTCATATGCGGAAACAGGGCGAGCGACTGGAACACCATGCCGAAGTCGCGCTGGTTCGCCGGCAGATGCGTAATATCGCGGCCCGCGAAATGGATGCTCCCCGCGCTCGGCGTCTCGAGTCCGGCAATCATCCGCAGCAGCGTGGTCTTGCCGCAGCCGGACGGCCCGAGAAAGCACACCAGCTTGCCGTCGGGCACGCTCAGATCGACGCTGTCGACGGCATAGGTCGTATTGAAGCGCCTGGTCACGGCCTGCAAGGTCAGATGGGTCATCGAATGCTCCAGCAAAAAGGCATCAGCGCAGCGCGGATCGAAAGGCAAAGGGCGATCAAAGCGCCACCCCTTCGTCGCCGATCAGCTTTTCGAGCAGCCAGATCAGCGCGAAGTCGATCGCGACGATGAATACGGCGAAACAGAACACAGTCGGATCGAGCGACGACACCGTGCGGCTGTAGAGCCACACCGGCAGCGTCATCGTGTCGATGCCGTACAGAAAGAACGTCACTGTGAATTCGTTGAACGAGACGATGAACGCGAACAGCATGCCGGCGAGAATACCGGGGCGCATCAGCGGCAGGATGACGTCGATCAGCGCACGGCCCGGGCTTGCGCCCATCACGCAGGCCGCTTCTTCGAACTCCGGGCCGATCGAGGCGACCGATGCCGCGCAGTTCTTCACCGTGAACGGCAGCGCCAGAATCACGTGCGCGATGATCAGGCGGAACACGCCGAGCTCGACCGGCAGCACGTTGAACACCAGCAGCAGCGACAAGCCGAGCATCACCAGCGGATAGACGAGCGGCAGCGCGACCAGTTGTTCGACCGCCGGTTTGCCGCGAAAACGGTAGCGGCTCAGTGCGTACGCGGCCGGCACCGAGACGAGGGTGGCGATGACCATCGTCGAGAGCGCGACGATCAGGCTCGTGCTGAGCGCGGCGCCCATCGAGAGCGAATCGCTCGCATCCGGCGAGACAAAGCTGTGCCATGCCGCGCGGTACCAATGCAGGCCGTAGGCGTGCGGCGGGAATTCAAGCGTGTCTGCCGCGCTGAACGACATGGTGATCATCGTCAGGATCGGCAGCGCGGCGAGGAACAGCACGACGGCGGCGAGCAGCGCGGTGGCCTTGCCGAGCTGGCCGGGCATGGTGGTCGGCAAACGCGGCAAGCGCGGCAGGCGCGGTGAACGCGGTGGGCGCGTCAGGGGAGTCTGGATCGGCGTGCTCATGCGTGAGGCTCCTCGGCGAGACGTTGCGTGCGGCGCACGAGCCGTTGCGACAGTGCCATCACGGTGAGCGTCGCGATCATCAATACGACCCCCGACGCCGATGCCGCGGGCCAGTTGAGCAGGGGCGCGACCTGGTCGTGAACCAGCACGGCAAGCATCGGCACGCGGCGTCCACCGAGCAACAGGGGTACGGCGAATGCGCTGGCGTTGTAAGCGAACACCAGCAACGCGCCGGATACGAGCCCCGGCATGGCGAGCGGCAGCAATACGTGACGCAGCGTTTGCCAACGCGTCGCGCCGAGCGTGGCCGCGGCTTCTTCATACGAGCTCGAGACCGCGCGCATCGCGCTCGACAAGGGCAGTACAGCCAGAGGAAACGCGGTCTGAATCAGGCCGAGCAACACGCCGTGTTCGCGATACAGCCACATCACCGGACGGTCGACGAGGCCGCTGCCGAGCAGCGCGTGATTGAGCAGGCCGGCCGGGCCAAGAATGATCAGCCAGCCGTAACCTTGCAGCAGCAGATTGACGAGCAACGGCAGCAGCACGCCCGCGAGCAGCAGCCGCCGCGCGAGCCGCGACTTGGTGCGCGCCATCGCGAGCGCGACGGGAATTGCCAGCAGCACGGCGCAGACCATGCTTTGAAAGGCGAGCTTCAGCGTGAGCCACAGCGACCTCAGGAAATAGCCGTCGAGGAGATCGGCGTAGTTCTGAAGCGTGAAGCCATGCCATTCGTTGCCTTGCGTACCGAAGCTCATTCGCAGTACGACGAGCGCCGCCGCGCCGAGAATGGCGAGAAACAGCAGGATCGGCGCGAGCAGAAGCCAGGGGCGCGCTTTCGCGAGCGCAGTGGGCGCCTGCTCGTCCGGTGCGCGGGAAGCCGCGCCGGGCGAGCCGGGTGCGGCGCCCGGCGCGTCACCCGATCCCGCGTCCGACGCCGACGATGCGCGCCGTGAAAACCGCGCGAGCATTGCGGTCATGCCGAGAAAATTTCGGTGTAGCGCTTGATCCACGCCGGCTGCACGACGGCGAGCGCCTTGTCGTCATGCAGGATCGCTTTCTCGGCGATCTGCTGCGGGCTCGGCACGAACGCGCGGCTCTCGGCCGGAATCACCGCTTTCGAATTGACGGGTCCGTTCAGCACATCGGCGGCCATGCGGCCTTGCACGCCCGCATCGAGAGAATGGTTGATGAAGGCGTGAATCAGATCGCTGTCGGCGGGGTGCGACTTCGGGATCACCGTGAACATCAACTGCGTGGCGAAGCCTTCCTTCATGCCGTAGGTCACGCCCATCTTGTACTCGGGCTTGCGGATCTGGTCGGGGAAAAAGGCCGGCGAATAGATGCCGCCGATATCGAGCGAACCGGTGCGGAACAGGTCGGCCACCTGATTCGGGTTCTCGCCGAGCGTCATCACGTGGTCTTTCAACTGCATCAGTTTCCTGAAGCCCGGCTCGATGTTCTGTTGCGAGCCGCCGTTCATTTTTGCGGCGATGATGGCGAGGTCTACCGCTTCGGCCCATTCCGGCGGCGGCAGGAACAGGCGTCCGGCGTACTTCGGGTCCCACAGTGCTTCGTACGAAGACGGCGCGGTCTTGACCGTCGACGTGTTGTAGATCAAGCCGTCCGACCACAGCAGATAGCCCACGCCGAAGCCATTCGCGCCCGTGCGGTATTGCGGCGCGACCTCCTTCAGGTTCGGCAGCTTGTCGAGGTCGGGCTTCATCAACAGACCCGCGTCGCCGAGGCCCGCAGCGCCGACGCCGGCCAGCGTGATGACGTCGTAAGTGGGACGATCGCCCGCGGCCTTGACCTTGGCGACCATGCCGGAGGTGCCGTCGGCGCGGTCGGCGATCACCTTCGCGCCGGTCTTCGCCGTGAACGTGGCGGCGATGTTGCGCAAAGCGGCGGCGCCCGTGTCGTCCGACCAGGTCAGCAAGCGCAGTGTCTTGCCGGAGAAGTTGTGCTCTTGCGCTCTGAGATTGATAAACGGCATCGGCAATGTGGACGCCGCGAGCGCCGTGCCGATCGCCTTGATGGCCTGCCTTCTACCCCGTTTGATCTCTTGCATGGCGGTCTCCTGTGTTGAACGCCTGTTGCCTGGTGAGTTTCGCTCTGACCGCTGCCGTTGCATCGCCCATTTGCGCTGCTTGTGATGCCCAACCTTGTGTTCCCGACCTCACGCGATACCCGTTGCGTTGCGTGTGGATGCACTCTAGATTTGCCAAAATCCCCCAACAAACGAAATATGCGCATGGAACGCATGACAGAATCTCATGGGTTGACTGTCGTGCGACGCTAGCGGAGGCTTTGCTACGATCCTTGCGAGCCCCAATCCAGTGGCTTATCGGGGTTAACGTCCATGATTTTCAGGCGCAGAGGGGCTTGACGGAGGTATGAGGAAAGCTCGGTTCTGGTGCGATGTCCGGCAGGATCTGCCCCGAGTCGGTGCAAGCCGGCGTGCCAAGGCTTGAATTGACGGTCACGTCATGAGTGAAATGCATGCGGTTTGCCCGAGCGCACCACGTGCGAGAACTTCTGATCGCGTATGCTGTGGGCTCACAGGGCGTGACGGCGTACAACGCCGCCACCATGCGATGATTTTTCCTGATTCCGGACTGGACTACCCGATGCGACGTCTTCCTCCGCTCAACGCGTTGCAGATTTTCGAAACCGTCGCCCGGCATCGCAGCTTCACGCGTGCCGCGGATCACCTATGCCTGACGCAAGGCGCGGTGAGCCGGCAGATCATCGCGCTCGAGGACTATTACAAGTTTCCCCTCTTCAAACGCCACGCCAAAGGTCTGACGCTGACCGCCGAAGGCGAGTTGCTGCTGCCGGCCGTGAAGGAGAGCTTTGCGCGTATCGAGGAGATATCGCTGCGCCTCACGCGGCAGCGCACCGACCTCGCGCTGAAGGTGCCGACCTGCGTGATGCGCTGGATGTTGCCGAAGATCATGCGTTTCCAGGCCGAGTATCCCGAGCTGCACGTTCAGATCACGACGACCTGGCAACACGACGTCGATTTTCAGCTCGAGCCGTTCGATGCGGCGATCATCTATGGTTCGTCTCCGGGTGTGGGCGTGCAGGCGGTGCCTCTGTTCGAGGAGCGTTTGACGCCGGTGTGCGCGCCCGATCTGCTGAAAGACAAGCCGCTCGACCAGGTCGCGGATCTGGCGCGCCACACGCTGCTGCATCCGACGCGCGATCATCGCGACTGGAAGATGTGGCTTGCCAAAGTGAGCGAGATGGATGCAGCGAATGCGCAAGCTATCGACGCCGAGCACGGCCCGAGCTTCGACACCCTCGACATGGCGACCAACGCCGCGCTGCAGGGCTTCGGTGTCGCCATCAGCGACCTTGCGTTGATCGATGAGGACGTCGCGGCGAGGCGCCTCGTGCGGCCATTCGAGACAGTGCTCAAGACCGGCTGGCGCTATTACTTTGTGTATCCGGATTCAGTCGCGCATCAGCAGAAGCTGAATCTGTTTCGCGACTGGATCGCGGCGCATTGGGAAGAGTAGGAAGAGCCGGCGGCGCCGGGTGTGTGGGCGGGGCGCAAGGCCCCGGACCACAGACCGCCGTCAGGGCGCGAAGGACAGAAACAGATACGCCGCGAACAACGACAGATGCACGGCGCCTTGCAGGATCGTCGTGCGCCCGGAGCTCAGCGTCAGGGTGCCGACTACCAGCGTGAGCATCAGCAGTACGGTTTCCTTGCCGTCGATACCGAGGATGAGCGGCTGGGCGGTCCACAAGAACACCGCGGCAACCGTTGGAATGGTCAACCCGATACTGGCCAGCGCCGAGCCGAGCGCGAGATTCAGGCTGTTCTGCAAACGGTCGGCGCGCGCCGCGCGCACGGCGGCAAGTCCTTCCGGCAGCAGCACCAGCGCGGCGATGATAATGCCGACCACCGCCGGCGGCGCGCCCGCGTTCTGCACTGCGGTTTCAACCACCGGCGAGAGCACTTTCGCCAGCAACACCACAGCGACCAGGCACACCACCAGCAAACCGCCGGCCGCCAGCGCGACACCGATGCTCGGCGGGGCGGCATGGACGTCCTCGTCGGGGACGTCGGCGAGAAAGTAATCGCGATGCCGCACGGTCTGAACGAACACGAACACCCCGTACAGCACCAGCGACGAAACGCCCGCGAAGGCCAGTTGCGACGACGACAGCAGCGGGCCCGCGCTGGTCGTCGTGTAATTCGGCATCACCAGCGTCAATACAGACAAGGACGCAAGCACCGCCAGCGCGGCCGCGGCGCCACGGCTCTGAAAGTCCTGCTCGCGATGCCGGATGCCGCCCACCAGCAGACAGATACCCACGATCCCATTGCACACGATCATGACCGCAGCGAACACCGTGTCGCGTGCGAGACCGGCTTTTTCCGGACCGGACGTCAACATCACCGAAACGATGAGAGCAACTTCGATCACCGTCACGGCCACCGCCAGCACCAGGGTGCCGAACGGTTCGCCGACACGATGCGCCACCACTTCCGCATGGTGGACCGCCGTGAACACGGCAGCGCACAGTGCGACGCCGATCAGCGCGAGCAGCAGCCCGTTACCCGGCAGGGCATACGCGGCTCCCAGCACGATCCAGGCGGCGAAAGGCGCGGCGATGGTCCAGCGGGGCAAGGCGGTCGCGGTTGTGGTCATTCGGGCTTCCTTTCGTTGCGGGTTCTTGTTGCCTGTAGCTGACTGGCGCGAGATGGACAGGTGGGGCGCCGGCAAGACCTGCGAGCGAGCGTAAGTTGCTAAACCATCCCGTCAACAACGCGCCCTAACGCATTAAATTATAAAGGAAAGTTTTCGGCGGACGAGGCTTTGTGAGCCTGCGGGACGGATTGCGCCGACGCAGTGGCGAAGGTGCGCAACAGCCGGGTTTGGCAATTGCGTGGAAATTCAGGGGAAACAGACTGGATGTTTCAGTCCGGACGCGCCGCCTTGCGAGAAGCATTGCGCCCGGTGTAGCACTAAGGCTGCTGACGCGGTTTTACTGTCCGACCGGACGGATCGACAGTGCGTTCTTGACCGACGTCACGCCCGGCACGGCTTGCGCGGCCTGCGTGGCGAGGTCGACTTGCGGCTGCTCAGGCACCGTGCCGGCCAGCGTCACTGCGCCGCCACGTGCGCGCACCGTGATATTGCTGACCGTCAGGCCCTTGGTCTTCGACAGTGCGCTGCGCACTTTGCGTCCCAATGCACGGTCGGCTTTCTTGGCCGACTTGGCGTTAGGCGCCGCCGAAGCAGCCATGGGGGCCGCGGTAGCCGCGGCATCGCTGGTTTGCGCGTACGCACTGACGGATGCCAGAACGATCAGCGCGCCGCCGACCATCTTGATTGCCTGGAATGCTTTCATTCAACTCTCTCCTATTGTCATGAACACGACGGCCCGTGGATGGGCCGGTGTACTACGCCAGCGGTACTTCGGGATCAAACCTGAATGGAACGTTGCTGCGGATCGTGCGACTTCTTGCAAACTGTAAGTTGAACAGGTGCGCTTGAACACACGCATGCCGGCAAGGGCTGTGCTGCGGGCCGGAAACACACGATACTCCAATTAGTGCCATGGTGATCGCGCCGCTGCCCGGAAGTGAGGTTTTGGTACAACGAATGGGCGGATGAACGCGGGCCGATGGCGCTTTATGTCGCTTATCGCTTGATGCGGCGCGGCGACACGCTCGGGCGTGTCCGCTGAGTGCCCCGCTCGCGCCTGCGTCGACCTTGCGCCTCGCGCCTAACGATCCATCCGGACCGCATGCCGAAACAACCGCTACCCATCTTGCCATTGCTTCGTGACGATTTGCCGCCTGATGCGACCGCGTTGGCGCGTTTCATGGTTGGCAAATACCTGGTGCACGATCTTCCCGAAGGCCGTATGAGCGGGCGGATTGTCGAGACTGAAGCGTATCCGGTCGGCGACCCGACCAGCCACGCGTTTATTGGCCGTCGCCCGTATAACGGCTCGATGTTTCTCGCTCCCGGCCACGCTTATATCCGGCTCACGTACGGACTCTCGTACATGCTGAACATGTCCGCGGAAGCGGAGGATATCGGCGCCGGTATTCTGCTGCGCGCCATCGAACCGCTGGAAGGCTTGCCGTTGATGGAAGCGCGGCGGCCTGGCGTGCCGCTGCGCGATCTTGCGCGCGGCCCCGGCCGGCTCACCACGGCCTTGGGCATCGGTCAGTCGTTCGACGGTCGCGATCTTTGCACCGGGCGTGACCTGTGGATCGGCGTGATAGAGAAGGATGTGCCGATCGGCGTGACGACACGCATCGGCTTATCGCGCGAAATGCATCGGCCATTGCGGTTTTTTGAACCCGGCAGTGCGTTCGTCAGCGGACCACGAAAGCTGCTGCTGCCCCCGCACGCCGAAACTTTGACCCACGCGCCGGATTGATCTTTAGTGACGTGCGATGCGGTGAAACATGCGTAATGGGTGAAATTGTCGGAACATCAGACAGAAAGGTTACGATCCCGACAATTATTACGGTAAGGACGGCACTTCAATCAGGCTCCTGCGTAGGTTCCGCCGCATTCTTTCGAATCGAACAATTATGTATCTCGTAATTAAGGGTTTTCCCTCGATGATCGGGTGACTAGACTGGAATCACTCGCTTCTCACATGGTGTGGCAAGCGAAGCAAAAAATCAGATCTGGAGGTAAGTCATCATGAAATCGCTCATCAAGGCAGTCGCTATTGCAGCCATTCTGGCCGCCCCGGTCGCTTCTTTCGCTCAATCGAGCCAACAACCCTTGACGCGCGCGGAAGTTCGCAGCCAGTTGATCCAGTTGGAACAGGCGGGCTACAACCCCGCCACCAGCAACGACACAAACTATCCGTCTGACATTCAGGCCGCCGAAAGCCGTGTGCAGGCGCAAAATCCGGCCGTCGCGCAGACGCAGGAACCGGTCGCGAATACCAGTGGTTATGGCGGCACGGTGAGCGGTTCGTCACAAGCGGGTGGCGTGGTCCAGCCGATGTCCGGCCCGAAGTCGGTTTATTTCGGTAACTGATTGGAGGGCTGTAATGAGGGGCTGCAATGAAGCGGTGCAAGCGCTCAGGTGCGCTGCCCCATGAAGTTCGTCGAGCGTGCATCGATTGAGCGCACGCTCGACGTTTAGCAAGCAGTCAGTAGTTCGATACGGATATGACAATGCGCACCGGACGCGGTGCGCATTGTCAAAACAGGAACCTCCGCTGCCGCAAGGTAGCTTCGCCCAACCTCTTTCAAGGATTGGGCTTTTTTTGCGCCAACTTGCGCCCGCCTGTGCCCGCTTACGCCCGGCAGCGAGTCGCACACCCGACGTGCGGCGAATCTCAGGGCCGCTCGCCGTGGATATAGAACTCCAGTTGCTGGATGGTGAATTGCTGCTCGGCGATGATGTTCTTCACCAGGTCGCCGATCGAGACCATGCCCACCAGCCGGCCGTTTTCGATCACCGGCAAGTGGCGCATGCGCCGTTCGGTCATCAGCGCCATGCAGTCGTCGGTGCTCTGGTCCGGGCGCACGAAGCGCACGGCTTTGCTCATGATGTCGCGCACCGGCGTGGCCTTCGACGAACGGTCCATCAGCACGACCTTGCGCGCATAGTCGCGCTCCGTCACGATCCCGGCGATGCTGTCGCCCTCGGTTACGACCAGTGCGCCGATGCCTTTTTCAGCCATCAGCTTGATCGCGTCGTAGACGGAATCGTCGGCCTCGACAGTAAAGACGGTGGTGTGATTGGGTTTTGTTTTCAGAAGCTGTGCAACGCTTGTCATGGAGCGGCTCCGTTTCGCAGTGCAGCACGCCGATGCGGCGCGCTGTCGTGAGGGACAGGCCATTCCAGTATAGGCGCGCAGCGCCGCTGGAAGTACTTCGGGAATACCTGTGGCGCGCAGCATATCCGGCATGGGTTAGCGTTCGGGAGCGGCGCGGCGCCACGGCGGTTCCTTGCGCGGCGCATGGACATCCGGGTGCGTTGCGCCGATTAGCGGTAAACTCCCAGTCCGTACTTGTCTGTACCTTATCCCCGGTTTGATCGGGTTCATGTCAGCACCATTGTCCAACGCCATGCTCACGTCTCACGATCCGTCGCCAGCAGCAGACGGCGCAATCAACGGCGAATGCGTCATCCTCGACGCTACCGCCACGCTCCCCACGCGCTACGGCACGTTCACCTCCTACGTGTTTCGCGTGTGCGAAAGCGGCGCCGAACATCTCGCGCTTGTGATGGGCGACGTCGCCAACAAGTCGTCCGTATTGACGCGCCTGCACTCCGAGTGCCTGACGGGCGACGTGCTCGGCTCGTACCGCTGCGATTGCGGCGAGCAGCTCGATCTGGCGCTGCGCTATATCGCGGCCGAAGGCTGCGGTGTGCTGCTTTATCTGCGTGGCCACGAAGGGCGCGGCATTGGCCTGTCGAACAAGATTCGCGCGTATGCGCTGCAGGAGCAGGGCCGTGATACCGTCGAGGCCAATCTCGATCTCGGCTTGCCCGACGACTCGCGCGAATACGATTCGGCGGCGGGCATTCTGCGCACGCTCAAGGTGACCTCGGTGCGCCTGATGAGCAACAATCCGGAGAAGTTCGACACGCTGTCGAAGCACGGTATTCCGGTATGTGAGCGGGTCGCGCTGGCGATTCCGATGCGCGAGGAAAACGAGCGCTATATCCGCACCAAGCAATTGAAGTTTGGGCACTATTTCGACGAGAACGAATAAGCGACGCGTAGTCGCCGGCCGCCTTTTGCAAACGGCAGCCGGCGCTAACACGTTGTTTTCGTCAATAGAGTGCGACCTCAGGTGGCCAGCTTTGGCGGAACTGAGGCGCGCCCACGGTGCACAGGTGGTTCGCCCGGGCCGGTGAGTCAGAACAGACTGAAGTCGTCGTTACTGTCGGGAATCGCGTTGAGCACGTCCTGAAGCGCTCGCCAGCCGACCAGTCCCGCAAGGCCCGCGGAAATCTCCAGAATCGCCGTCCAGTCGCGGCTGCTCGTCGTTCCGCGCGCGTGCAGTGGACGCCGCGCGGCGATTTTCCGTGATTTCATCGATACGCGCAGCAAAGGGCAGGTATGCATGCCGTTTCTCCTATCGCGAGTGCCGTTCAGCGTGCGGCGGCGCTTGCCGGCGAGGCTGCGGCGACGCGCGCCAGGATCGCCGCGAAGGCGTCGGCGAGCGTGGTCGAGCCGAAGCGCCGCTCGCTGATCCCGGTTTCGACGTCGATGCGGCCCGCGTTGTGCGCGTCGTACAGATCCGTGATGAGACGTGCGTGATTCGCGCCGAGTCCCGCGCCCTCGAGCATCCCGGCCCATTCGCCGCGGGGCACTTCGTAGGCCGTAATCTGACGCTGCGTCAATGCACCGAGCGTGCGTGCGAGGTCTAACGCGCTGACGCGCGTTTCGCCTTCGATACTGACCACGCGCGGCGCCTCTTTCGCCGGCCTCTCGTCGAGCAGGAGTTCGGCGGCCAGCAGTCCTACGTCCTCGGCGGCGACCGTCGGAAACAGCTTGATCAACGGATGATGCAGGCTCGGCAGCACGCCTCTCGCAAGTGCGACAGGTAAGAGGCGCGCCCAGTTATGCATGTGTTCCGCTGCACGCAGAAACGTCAATTGCGCGGCAATGGGCGCGAGCCGCATTTCGAGGGTGTGAAACAGCGTCGTAATGCCCGTGCCGCTCGGATGTTCCGCGCCGTAGTCCGAGAGCGCGAGCACGCGTTGCGGCGGGTCGGCACGCAATACGTTCGCGCTCACGTCGATCATGCGGCGCATCGTGGTTGCGGGATCGGCGTCGGCGCGCGGCACCGGGCACAGTATCTGTACCGCGTATGCCCCCTCGATGGCGCGCGCGACCGAGGCGGCGTCGAGCAGATCGGCAACGGCGATTTCGCAGCCGATTTCCTCCAGCAGCGCGCCTTGCTCGTTGTTACGGACCACCGCGCGCACGTCACAGCCCGCCCGGCGCAATGCCGCCGCGCTCACTCTACCTACATTGCCTGCTGCTCCAAAGATCACAAACACGTTCGGCTCCTGGCTGATTCGGTATGTCGTCATCTTAGGGAGGCCGGCAACGAGAAACGCGCGGGCGCGGATCGTCTTGCGCAGATTCGGATGATTGTTTTGTTCTGCGGCGACGCAGCATGCCGATTGTGGCAGCGCGAGCTCAAGCATCGCGACGAAAAACGCAGCACAATGCACACACGTTGGCCGTCATCCACGAGGGAAAGCAATGAATGCCGTGACACCGATACTGCAACCGCACAGTGGTTCCCGCCTGGTATTGCGTTCCAGCAAGGCGCTCGGCTGGCAGGGTTTTGGCGCGGATCTGGTCAACGTGTCGGCCGGACTGCACCGGATCCCGGCGCTCAAGCATCATCGCGTGGGCGTGCATGTCGGCGCGCCGGTCAAGGCGCGTTGCATGTGCAACGAGCGGCGCTACTCCCGGATTCAGGCGCATGGCGACACCGATGTGATTCCCGCGGGCGTCGACGGGCAGTGGACCGATGAAGCCGCCTGCACGATTTTCAGCGTGTGGATCGGCGAGGACTTCGCGCAGCGCACCGTCGAGCAACTGGAACTGAAAACGAGTGAAGCGCGGCTGCGTCCGCAGCTCCAGATGCGCGATCCGCGCTTCCAGCATCTGGCCTGGGCCTTACGCGCCGAACTCGAAGCGGATGATGCGTCCGATCCGCTTTACGCTGAAAGCCTGTGTACGGCGATGGTGGTGCGGCTGATCGGCAGCGCGCCGATACTCGACAAGCTCGAAAACAAACGCCGTACGCTGGCGCCGAAAACTGCCGCGCGTGTGATCGAGTTTATCGAAGCGCATCTGGATCAACGTCTCACGCTCGCCGAACTGGCCGCGCACGCCGAGTTGAGCGTGCCGCATTTCAAGGTGCTGTTTCGCGAGACGCTCGGTATGCCGGTGCATCAATACGTGGTGCAGCGGCGGGTGGAGCGGGCCCGTGCACTCCTGCTTCAAGGCCGCTTGAGCGCGAGCCAGATCGCGTTGGAGACGGGCTTTGCGCATCAGAGTCATATGGCGCACTGGATGGGGCGGTTGCTGGGGGTAACGCCGCGGGAACTGGTCAAGTCAAGCGCGAATCCAGACAACATGATCGAACTCGAACGCTTCAATGCCCGCCGCATCGCGACGCTGCGATAGAGCTTGAGAACGCACTGCAGCATAAGCAGTTTGGAGTTCCCGCTCTATTGCCCTCACTCGATTTGTATAGCTAAATACGCGGACTTCGCAACCGGAGGCCGTCATATGTCGAAATCGAAGGGTTCTCGCATCGTCGCCTGGGCGATCGCTGCTGCTGTTGCCAATGCGCCGCTCGCCGCGCTTCTGACACTAGCCACGCCGGCCGGAATCGATCGCGCGGTTGCCGCGACATCGAATACCGCCAGCGACGATTACGCGGCAACCCGCTATCCGATCATCCTCGTACATGGCCTTACCGGCACCGACAAGTATCTCGGCGTACTCGACTACTGGTACGGCATTCAGTCGGACCTCCAGCAGCACGGTGCAACCGTGTATGTGGCGAACCTTTCGGGTTTTCAAAGCGACGACGGTCCGAGCGGCCGTGGCGAACAGTTGCTCGCTTACGTGAAGCAGGTTCTGGCGGCAACCGGTGCGCAGAAGGTAAACCTGATCGGTCACAGCCAGGGCGGCTTGACGTCGCGCTATGTCGCGGCGGTCGCGCCGGAACTCGTCGCTTCGGTGACCACCATCGGCGCGCCGCATCGCGGTTCGGAGTTCGCCGACTTCGTGCAGGACGCGTTGAAAAAAGACCCGACCGGTCTTTCGACGCCGATCATCGGCGCCTTTGCGAATATCTTCGGCATCCTGACGAGTAGCAGTCACAACACCAACCAGAACGCGGTAGCCGCGCTGCAAACGCTGACCACAGCGAACGCCGCCGCCTACAACCTGCGCTATCCGAGCGCGGGTCTCGGCGCACCGGGTTCGTGTCAAACCGGCGCGGCGACTGAAACCGTCAACGGCAACACGCATCTGTTGTATTCGTGGGCGGGCAGCGCGATTCAACCCACGTCGATACTGGGCATTCCAGGTGCTACCGACACCAGTGTCGCGCCGCTCGATGCCGCCGACGTCCTCGATCCGTCGACACTCGTTTTGTACGGCACCGGCGCCATCATGCTGAGCCGACAGTCGGGGCAGAACGACGGCCTCGTCTCGGTGTGCAGCGCGCTCTACGGCAAGGTGCTCAGTACCAGCTATAAGTGGAATCACCTCGACGAAATCAACCAGTTGCTCGGCGTACGCGGCGCGAATGCAGCGGATCCGGTTGCGGTGATCCGTACGCAGGCTAACCGGTTGAAGACGCAAGGCGTGTGAGCGGATGCGGCGATTGGGTCGATTGGGGCGAGTAGGACGTTTTGGGCGGCAACGGGGCAGTGCGCGGAGTCAATGGCTGGCTTTTATCGCTGTGGGCGTGCTGTCGGCCGGCGCCGCGTTGTGGCTGAGTCGTGCGCCGCTCACGCATGAAGCGTCGGCACAAAAAACTGCGCGTGCCGCGAGTGCTGCGCAACAGGCGCCTGCTGTGAGTAAAACCGCGACCGCAGACGCATCGATGTCCGGAGCATTGCCCGCTTCGCTCGACGGATCGTCGCCGCCGCGCCTGCCAACCGACGGTCATGGCCACCTCGCGCGGACGCGTGCGGTCCGCGATTTCTTCGATTACTTCCTGACGACGCAAAATGAAATTTCAGCGGCGACGCTCGACGCCGTGGTGCGCCGTCAGATCGCGGCACAACTCGACGGCACGTCGGCCGCCGACGAAGCGCTGACCGTCTGGCAGCGCTACAACGCGTATCTCAAGGCGCTCGCGCAATTACCGGACAGTTCTCCGACGCAGAGCCAAAGCCAGAACCCGGGCGGCGCAAAGCCGAACTTCGACGCGCTGCAACTCTCACTCGA
The DNA here is from genome assembly GCF_059567945.1 of Paraburkholderia sp. BGA-UO-ETr-F12. Lineage (NCBI taxonomy): Bacteria > Pseudomonadati > Pseudomonadota > Betaproteobacteria > Burkholderiales > Burkholderiaceae > Paraburkholderia > Paraburkholderia sp. BGA-UO-ETr-F12. Next base: position 248,304 of record NZ_JCAQOZ010000057.1, read on the forward strand.
TCAGCGCGACGCGTTGGGCGCGCGATTGCTGGGGGAATGGAACGAGCCGTTCTTCGGCGCTGAATCGCAGCGGCAACACACCGATCTGGCCCGCCTGCGCATCGCGTCGGATAACTCGCTCAGCGACGCGCAGAAAGCGGCCCGCCTCGCCGCGCTCGACGCCGCACTCCCGCCGGAAGTGCGCGCGGCTCACGAGCGTGCACGCCAGCAGCAGGCCGCGCTCGACGCGATCGCTCAGGCGCAGAAGCAAGGCGGTTCGCTCGATGCAATGCGTGCGCAGATCACGCAGACACTGGGGCCCGAAGCGGCGGAGCGCGTCGTGCAGATGCAGCAAGCCGACGACGCCTGGCAAGCCCGCTATGCGGACTACGCGAGCCAGCGCGCGCAAATCGACAAACAGGGTTTGCCGCCTCAGCAACACGACGCGCAGGTCGCCCAACTGCGTCAGCAGTTCTTCAGCAATCCGGGCGACGCCATGCGCGCGGCGTCGCTCGATCGCGGCAGCGGTTCAGCCAACTGAGCCCGCTATTGCAGTTCGGCACGGCCTGTCAACCCGGCGCCACGCCCGTCAACTGCGAATACACGTCGTGCGAGAGTTGCAACAGCACCTTGCGATCGATCCCGCCCGACACGGCATAGCCAAAGTCGCCATCGACCCAGTAGAACACGTTCACCGGCCCGTCCTGATACAGCTTGAACGCCGTGGTATTCGAACTCACCTGACGATGCGAGATGCACAGCGTCACGCGTTCGCCGTTTGGCCCGCGATACATGAATTGCGCAGTCGGCCCGTCGGCGCCCGGCAACAGGCGGCCGCCCGACAGGTTGAAACCGCTCTTCGAGAGCATCGGCGGATGCACGTTGGTGCCGAGCCGGTTGGACAGCCATTGCACGAAATCCTGTTCGTGATCCGCGGTCATGTCAGCCGGCCGATCGATAGCCGGCATGTAGACCACATGCGCCACCGCGGCCTGCCGCGCAAGCATTTCCGAACTATCCGCGCTAACGGGACGCATATCCGCCTGACCTGCAATCGGCGCGACCACGTCCCGGCCCATATGCGTGCCCATGCCGATGCCTACACCCATCACCAGCGCCGCTGCCATGCCGGCAACCTGCGGCCAGTTGGCAGCAATATTCCAGCGGCGCTTGCCGGCCGCCGGGGTCTGCAGACGTTTGGGCACGGGCTCGCTCAGCACGCGGTCATAGCGTTCATGGAACATGTTGTTCAGCGAGAAATAGTCGCTGACGCGGGCGGCCAGTTCGGGGTTCTGTTCGAGCGCGCGCTCCACTTCGACGCGCCGTTCGTCGGACAGCGTTCCGTCCACGTAGGCGTGCAGGTCTTCTTCGCCGATCGGCGTATGTTGGTCGCTCATCGCACCACCTGTAATTTTGCACCGGGCTGCGTGCCCGCCATCAACGCCCGAAGCCGCTCGCGTCCGCGCGAAAGACGCGACATCACCGTGCCGAGCGGAATGTTCAGCGCGAGGGCCACGTCGGCATAGCTCATTTCCTCGAGACCGACCAGCAACACGACTTCTCGCTGCTCGATCGGCAGGCGCTGCAACGCGTAGTCGAGGTCACGCATTTCCAGCGAGCGGGTTTGATCGGACGGCACGGCAAACTCGCTTTCGTGGACACTTGCATCGTCGACCGCCACGTGGACGGCGCGCGCCGAAGCCTTACGCGCCTGATTGGCGAACACGTTATGCATGATCGTGAACAGCCACGCGCGCAGGTCGGTGCCGGGCTGGAACATGCCGGTGCGGCCGAGCGCGCGTTCGAGCGTGTCCTGCACCAGATCGTCGGCGAGATCGCGATTGTTGATCAGCGCTCGCGCATAGCGCCGCAAGCGCGGCACATGTTCCATCAACTCGTCACGGACATCCATTTTTCATCCCGATCATGGGGCTTCTCGTAAGGCGCCGGGTAGGCGGCGGTCGATTGAACCGCCACGCGCATTCAAACTGCGAACACGCGTGAGCGCATTTTATTCCGTTGTTTTTTGCAGCGTGGCGGGAGCGTCAGCGCACGGTTTAGCGCATGGTCATCGCGTCTGCGGCGCGCATCAGGCGACGAGTACGAGCATCGCCCGCCACGACAAAGTGCTGGCGCTGCGCCGTCCACGTCAGCAAGCGGATTTCACCGATACGGCGGGCGGTCCACTGCGGCTGTGCGTGTGCAAACAGTGCCAGGGTGGACATCACCACGACGGGCTGATTGTCTTCGTTCAGATAGACGAATTCGTTGGCGCGTTGGAACGGGCCGAGCGATATGGCCCTTTGATCCACAAGCCGCAGCCCTATCGCGGCGAGTCCGGGTGCGGACAAATCCGTTCGCGTCGGCGACGCGGCGGGATAGGGCGCGGCGGCGATTTCCGCCAACGCCATCACGGCGGCATTGTCGAGCGCCTGCCTGGACACCTGGGTGGCGGAAAGCCAGCCGCTCGCGGCCGCCAGCGCCAGAACCAGCGCTGCGAGTGTGTTGAAGACCTTGCCCGGACGCTTCGCGGCTTTCAGCCGGCCGGGCACGCCGTGCGCTCCCTCTGCGCGGTTCGAAACGGGTTCGCCGGTGGTCTGGAAGGCTTGCTGCATCTGTGCGTTCAATCTCCCGTAGAACGCCACCCGGCGTGCCTCCGCCGGATCCTTGCCCAGATAGTCCCGCAGAAACGCGGCGCGTTCCGGGCTCAGCGTGCCATCGGCGTAGGCCTGAATATCGGCTTCGGAAAGCGGCGAGTCGGAGGGGGCGTCGGTTGAGGTCATGGTGTCGGCGTGCGTCGGATTTCAGCTAGCAAACGGCAAACACGCGCCGAGGCGGTTTTATTCCACGGTTGAAGTTTGTTTTTTTCGAAGCGTCAAAGCAGGAATAAAAACCGCCAGCCCGTGGTTTTCCCTCATGCGAACCCGCACAAAACTCTCTGGAGTTCATCATGAAGAAGATCGCTTTTGCCGCATTGTCCGTTGTGATTCTTGCCGCTTCATCGAGCGTCTTTGCCGAGGGCAAGACACGTGCTCAGGTGTACCAGGAATTGATCGAAGCCCAACAGAACGGCCTTGATTACGTGACCGATGCATCGTATCCGGATGTGAGTCCCGTCTTTGCCCAGCAGGTCGAGCACAACAAGCAGGCGCTTGCCGCAAAGGCGGCCGCCGCGAGCCATGTCGCGGGCGGCAGCGCGGCGACGGGCAACGCCAATTGAAGGGATCGATATCCGGCGCGAACGGACGCGCCGGATATCGGATGGAATAGATCGCTGAATTCGGTGTTCACCGATGAGTGCATCTTTCCGGGCGTCAAGGAGTCGTAGTGACAAAACCATCCGTTCCCCATTCTGAACCCTTATGCGTGCCATGCCGGCTTGCCGCGATCGGCGCGCTCGTCGCTGTCCTTGCCGGCGGCTTCGCTTATACCGCGGGCTGGCTGACGCCCGCGCGGCTCACTGCGCCGCGTTTCATCAATACCTTCGAAGCGGTGGCCGGGCAGCCCCATCCGGGCTACCGCCGCAACCATGCAAAAGGCCTGTGCGTGGCCGGCTATTTCGACAGTAACGGCAACGGCACGGCGCTATCGCGCGCCGCCGTGTTCGCCGCCGGCCGCACGCCGGTCACGGGCCGCTTTGCGGTGCCGGGCGGCAACCCGTCGGCGCCCGACACCAGCTCTCCGGTGCGCAGTATGGCTTTGCTGTTTCAATTGCGGAACGGCGAGCAATGGCGCACGGGAATGAATTCCACACCCGTATTCGCGGTTCATACGCCCGAGCAGTTCTATCAGCAACTGGTGGCGGCGAAACCCGATGCCGTGACCGGCAAACCGAATCCAGCCAGACTGAAAGCGTTTTACGACGCGAATCCGGAAACCGGGCCGTTTCAGGCATGGGTGAAAGCGCATCCGCCGTCATCGAGTCTGGCGAACGCCGCGTACTACAGCATCAACGCATTCTGGTTTACCGACGGTGCCGGCAACAAGCGTGCCGTGCGTTGGGCCATGGTGCCCGAAACGCCGTACGCGCCGATCACCGATGCACAAAAAACCGAAAAGAATTTTCTCGCGGCCGATCTCGATCAGCGCCTGCAAACCGGACCGCTGCGCTGGCATCTGATTCTGACAGTCGCGCAGCCGGGCGATCCCATCGACGACGCAACGATGCAATGGCCCGACGATCGTCAGCATATCGATGCCGGCACGCTGGTGATCGATCGTTCGACGTCGCAGGAAGACGGTACGTGCCGCGACGTCAATTTCGATCCGACCATCTTGCCGACGGGTATTCGTCCGTCGAACGATCCGCTGCTCGCGGCACGCTCGGCGGCTTACGCGTTGTCCTATCAGCGCCGCACGCGCGAAGAAACGCTGCATCCCGAGATCCATCAAGCACGGAAAAACGGAGGCCAGTCATGAGGCAGACGCACGCACATTTCAGTCCGCTCGCGCGCGTTCTGCACTGGACGATGGCGCCGCTGATCGTCGCGATGCTGTTTATCGGGGTGGCGATGGTCGCGACGGTGTCGCATGCGCATAACACGTTGATCGCAATTCACGAGCCGCTTGGCATTGCGTTGCTGCTGCTAGTGGTGCTGCGCGCGAGCTTGCGTATCAGGCGCGGCGCGCCGCCGCTGCCGCAGGACATGCCGGCGCCGCAGCGCATCGCCGCCAGGCTGTCGCATCTCGTTCTCTATGCGCTGATGGCGGCGATGCCATTGATCGGCTGGGCGATGTTGTCCGTAGCGGGCTATCCGGTCACGCTATATGGCCCGCTGCATTTGCCGCCGATCGCGCCGCACAACGTCGAACTGTTCGCGGTACTGCGCGCGTTGCACACGTGGCTCGCATTCGCGCTGTTTGCCACCGTGCTGCTGCATCTGGCGGCAGCGCTGTTTCATGGGCTGATCCGCCGCGACGGGGTGTTCTCGAGTATGGCGCGCGGCGGCCGTTAGCCCTTCACCCGTTCCGAGCGCGGATCATAAGGCGCTTTCAGATGCACAGTGGCCGGCAACAGATCGCCGGCGACGTCGATCTCGTAGCGGCCGCCCGTCAGATATGCGGTGTCGGCCGTGCCATCCGGATTGTTGATGTAGCCCATCGCCACCGGACAGCCGAGCGTGTGCCCGAACGCCGCCGAAGTGACGAAGCCGACGGGCTTGCCGTCGCGCAGAATCGCTTCGCCGCCCCACAGCATGCGATCGGCGGCGCCATCGGCGGTGAGCACGACCATACGGCGGCGCAGCGGCTCGGCGCGCAGTTTTAGCAACGCGTCGCGGCCACGGAACGCGATGTCCTTGTTGAGCTTGCACGCGAACGACAGACCGGCTTCGAATGGATTGGTGTCCGGCGTCAACTCGCGGCTCCACGCGCGATAGCCTTTCTCGATACGCAAAGAATCGATGGCGTAATAGCCTGCGTTGACGAGACCGAACGCCTTGCCCGCGGCATGCAGTGTTTCGTAGACGCCCACCGCGAATTCCACGGGCACGTACAACTCCCAGCCGAGTTCGCCGACGTAGGTCAGCCGCGTGGCACGCACCGTCGCGTAGCCGAGATCGATTTCACGGCTCTGACCGAACGCAAACGCCTCGTTGCTCCAGTCGGCTTTCGATACGCTTTGCAGCAGTTCGCGCGAGCGCGGACCCATCACGGCCAGCACCGCGTACTGGCCGGTGACGTCGACCAGCGCGCAGTGTTTGTCGTGGGGGATCGACTTCTCGATGTAGTCGAAATCGCGCGTAGTCTGCGCCGAGCCGGAGACAATCAGATACTGGTCGCCGGCAAGGCGGGTCAGCGTGAAGTCGGACTCGTACGTGCCACGCTCGTTGAGCATGCCGGTATAGACGGTGGTGCCGGGCGGTACGGCAACGTCGTTGGTGACGATGCCTTGCAGCACGCTTTCTGCATCACGTCCCTTGACCAGAAATTTGGAGAACGACGTCATGTCGAACAGCGCGACGCCTTCACGGCACGCGCGATGTTCGGCGCCGCTCCACGGCAGCCAGTTCTGCTGGCCGAACGCGTAGTCGATCCGAGCTTCGGCGGGCATCGGCGCGAAGAAGTTGGCGCGTTCCCAGCCCATCTTGCTGCCGAAGCAGGCGCCATTGTCACGCAGCAGGGAGTACAGCGGCGAGCGGCGAAATGGCCGCGCGCTGTCGAGTTCACGATTTGGCCACGGCATCGCATAGTGCAGGCCAAGCGTTTCCTTCACGCGATCGTGCAGCCACGTGTCGTTGCCGTTAAAGCGCGCAAAGCGGCGGATGTCGACCGGCCACAGGTCCATCGTAGGTTCGCCCGCGACGATCCATTCGGCGAGCGCCATGCCCGCGCCACCCGCCGAGGCAATACCCATCGAGTTGAAACCCGCGCCGACGAAAAAGCGCCGCAATTCGGGCGCTTCGCCGAGCATGAAATTATTATCCGGCGTGAACGACTCCGGGCCGTTGTAGAACTGTTTAACCTGCGCTGTCTGGAGCGCGGGCACGCGTTGCAGCGCATTTTCCATCAGGATTTCGAACTGATCCCAATCATCGGGCAGCAACTGGAATTCGAAATTCTCCGGGATGCCGTTCATGCCCCACGGCTTCGCATTCGGCTCGAAGCCGCCCATCACGAGGCCGCCCACTTCTTCCTTGAAGTAGATGAAGCCGTCCGGGTCGCGCATCACCGGCAGGTCCGGATGCACGCCGGCAATGCGTTCAGTGACGATGTAGTAGTGCTCGGCCGAATGTAGCGGCACCGTGACGCCGCACAGGCGGCCCACCGCTTTTGCCCACTGGCCCGCGCAATTCACGACGATATCCGCGCTGAGCGTGCCTTCTTCGCCATCCTTGTTGCGCCACGCGAGGCCGCTGACTTCGCGTGCGCCGGTTGTGCCGTTGGCCTTGTCTTCGAGCGCGGTGCGCGTATGGATCGCCGTGACGCGAGTGTTCTCGACGATGCGCGCGCCGCGTGTGCGAGCCCCACGTGCAAGCGCCTGGGTCAGGTCGGTGGGATTCGCTTTGCCGTCGCCTGGCAGCCAGACGGCGCCGAGCAGGTCGTCGGTGCGCATCACCGGCCATAGATCGCCGGCTTCCTTGGGACTGATCACGTCGCACGCCACGCCATAGGCACGCGCGACGGCGGCGGTGCGCTTGAGTTGCGTCATCCGCTCGGCCGTGCGGGCCACCGAGAGCGAACCGCATTGCTTCCAGCCGGTTGCGAGGCCGGTGTCGGCTTCAAGTTCGGCGTAGAGCGCGGTCGAGTAGCGGATCAGTTTGGTCATGCTTTCCTGCGCGCGCAACTGGCCGACGAGGCCGGCCGCGTGCCAGGTCGTACCGCACGACAGTTGACCCTGTTCGAGCAGCACCACATCGGTCCAACCCAGCTTGGTGAGGTGATAGGCGACCGAACAGCCAATAATGCCGCCCCCGACAATGACGACGCGAGCGTGGGTGGGGATGGGTGTGGACATATGTGGAAATTGGTTGATTTAACGCGCGTAGATTGCAACAAATCTTGGCAAAAAGCAACGACCGATTTGGCTCGCGAGGGGTCAAAGGATGCTGGTGATGCGTTGGTAAGCAGACAGCAAAACTATCTTTTAATAACCAAGTAGGTTAATATCCATCGGGGGCGAGATTGGAAAAAGTACGCCTCATTGCAAGCTGGCCGAGGTTCAAAGCCTGGCGCGTGCGGGGAACATCAGAATCACGAAATCGGCCGTGATTGGAGCCGCGGCACTTGGCCTTGGACCCGCGGCAATCATCGAGACATTGCTGTCGCTCGAGCGCGGGAATTTTCGAAAAAGCATGACCGCGTACGCGGACCATCGGGTCTGGCAGGACGTCTACTGTGCCGTCACGGAAGCAGGCATGGTCTATTTGAAATTGACGGTGATCGACGACGTACTTGTCGTGTCATTCAAGGAGTGGTGAGCATGAAATGCCCGAACTGCGGCGCGGCCGAACTGGTGCGCGATACGCGCAATATGCGCTATGTCTACAAGGGCGAGACGGCTGTATTCGAAGCCGTCACGGGTGACTATTGTCCGGCGTGCGAAGAGGCGGTGCTCGACATGGACGAGGCCACACGCACCGGGCAAATGATGCTGGCTTTCAACAAAGAGGTGAATGCCTCGCAAGTGGATCCTGCCTTCATTGCCGCTGTGCGCAAGAAGCTCGATCTGGACCAGCGCGAGGCAGCGGAGATTTTCGGCGGGGGGGTGAACGCCTTTTCGCGCTACGAAAATGGCAAGACCCGGCCGCCGCTCGCTCTGATCAAACTGTTGAAAGTGCTGGACCGGCATCCGGAGCTGCTGGAAGAAGTCAGGGCGAGTTGAGCGTTGCATCCGGATTGTGGGTTTGTATGGAAATGCGTTGGGTTTTCTTGGCGAATAATGAGGGTGTTTGCTAGACTGGGCGCTGCCATCCTGATCCGTACCCTATGTTCTCCACCCAACGCCAAGCCGAAATCCTGCGACTCGTCCGCGAGCAGCGCACCTGCACGATTACCGATCTGGCGGGCCGTTTCGAGGTTTCCGACGAAACCATCCGCCGCAATATCAAGCCGCTGATCGCCGACGGCCTGCTCATCAAGGTTCATGGCGGCATCATGGTGCCCGAGCGTCTCGACGAGCCGCCGTTCCAGCGGCGCATGGTGGCAAGCCGCGAAGGCAAGCAGGCGATTGGCGCGCGCATTGCTGAACTGGTGCGTGACGGTGACTCGCTGATCCTCGAGGGCGGCACCACCTGTCTGCATATCGCTCAGGCGCTCACTGCGCGCTCCCGCCTCACGGTGGTGACCAATTCAATCGAAGTGGCTCGCGTGCTGGCGCCGCGCAACGGCAACCGTGTGTTCATCGCGGGAGGCGAACTGCGTCCCGACGACTCCGCCTCCTTCGGCGACAGCGTGCTGGCGTTCCTGCGCCAGTTCCACGTGCGCTACGCGATCGTCTCGGTCACGGCGATCGACATGCAGGGCCGTTTCATGGACGCGCTGCCAGGCGACGTCGCGTTTTCGCTCGCGGCCTTTGCGCAGGCCGAGCAGCGCGTGGTCGCGGCGGATCACGCGAAATTCGGCCATAGCGCGCTAGTTCACGCGTTCGGCGCGGACGCGGTCGATCTGCTGGTGACCGACGAGGCGCCGGCGCCCGCACTCGCTCAGGTGTTCGCGGCGGCGGGCCTGGAGGTCCGTATCGGGGCGTCAAGCGATCCCTCGCTCTAGGCGAAGCCAGGCCATCGGCCCTTCGTACCGCGTTCAAAACCGTCTCCACAGCCCATTGCCGTCAACGCGTAAAATGGCCGGTTATCACGGGCAATCGTGCCGGGCCGCGATCGCACCGGCAGGCGCTGTACACCGTCTGCCGCGTCCGCGCATGGTTGCCCCCGCCGGCTTGAATAGGGATGGGTCCTGATGTCGTCAGTTTTCTTTGATCGGGAAAGGATTACGGAGTGGCTGGGTGACCAGACTGTCGCGAAGGCGCGTTCGGTCGGCGCCGTCACGAACGTGAAATGGGACGGCGCCACGCTCAGCGGCTACGTGCAAGGCACCCGTGTATTGCCCTATCACACGCGGGTGCGGTTTCGCACCGATGGCAGCAAACCATGGGCGCAGAGCGACTGCAGTTGTCCGGTCGGGCGCAACTGCAAGCATGTCGCCGCGCTGCTGCTCGCCGAGCTCGAGTATCACGACGAGATGGATCACATCACTAATGTCGAGATCGATGCTGGCGTCGACACCGATGCGCACCCGGCCGCCGGCTACTCGCGCTCGCCGCAGTCGTGGTCTGGGCCCGCGGCGCAGTCGCCATCCGGCGTGCGCCCCGAACTGGTCAGCTGGCTGGAGCGTTTTCGCGCGCGCGCCGAGGCCGCCGATGCGGTCGCCCAGAAGTCGGGCGGCACGCGTACCCAAACCCTGGCTTATCTGCTGAACTGGTCCAGATTCCATATGCGCCATGAGGTCGTGTTGTACCGGGCGCGCTGCACGTCCGACGGCACGATCGTCGAAGTCGACGAGCCGTGGGGCAACGTGGAAGCGGCCCTGCTCAAGCAACCCCGCTTCGTCTCGGACGAAGACCTGTCGATCCTGCGTGGCCTGTGGCTCGGCCGTTCGCGCGAGGACTTCGGCCAGTTCGTTCTGCGCGGCACGAGCGGCGCGGAGATGCTGCAAAAACTGATCCTCACGGGCCGCCTGTTCTTCGAGCTCAAGCCGGCGCCGGGACAGGACGGGCCAACGCCGCTGTCGCGCGGTGCCGACCGGCCCGGCCAGATCGAATGGGAGCCGCTCGCGGACGAACGCCTGCGGCCCGTGTTGTGCACCGAGCCGCGCGCCAGCATGGTGCTGCCCACGGAGCCGGTCTGGTACGTGGACGGCGTCGCCAACGAGGCGGGCATTGTCGAGTCGTCGCTGCCGTTCCAGCAGCTGCCCGATTACCTCGCGATGCCGCCGATCTCGCTCGCCGAAGCACCGCTCGTCGCCTCGGTGCTGCGCGAGATCGCGCCCGACCTGCCGCTGCCGCCCACGCATGAAGCGTCCGCGATCCGCGTGATCGACGTCGATCCCGTGCCGGTGCTCACGCTCAACAGCCACGCGCTGCCGTCAACGGGCAAGGCGGGGCAGCGCAAGTCCGAGGCTGTCGAGCTGGCCGGTGTCAGCTTCGATTACGACGGCGTGAGTATCAATGTCGACAGCAGCGTCACGCTGGTGCCGATGCCGGGCGGCGACGTCATCCATATCCGCCGGCGCTATGACGCCGAAAAGAAGCGCTTGCTCGAACTGCGCAAGACCGGGCTGCAGAAGGTCCCGACCAGCCGGGTCTACGCATCGCGGCTTTTGCCCGATACGATGCTCGGCCTGCCCGATGCCGACTCCTGGTCGGCTTTCGTCAACGACGCCGTGCCCGAGCTTGTGAGCCAGGGCTGGCGCGTGACGATGGCGCCGGAGTTCCGCTACAACATCATCGAGATCGATGCGATCGACGGCACCGCACAGCAGGCGGGCGACGGCTGGTTCGATCTGGAGATGGGCATCCGCATCGGCGAGCGCAAGGTGCGGCTCGAGCCGCTGCTCGCCGATCTGTTCCGGCGCGACCGGCGCTGGCTGGGCGGCTCGCTCGAAGCCATCGCCGACGACGAGCCGATCGAACTGAAGACCGAAGAAAACAAGCGTCTGCGTCTGCGCGCCGACCGCCTGAAGCCGGTGGTGCGCGTACTGGTCGACCTGTTCGACGCGCTCGGCGGCACGCTGGCGGAAGGCGCACCGCTGCGCGTGCCCTCGGTCGACGCCGGCCGGCTCGAAGCACTGAACAGCACGGGCCGCTGGCAGTTCCAGGGCGACGACTCGATTCGCCAACTGGCGCAGCGTCTGCAGGCCGGCCCTGGCTTGCACGAGGTGCCGGTGCCGCGTGGCCTGAAGGCGGAACTGCGCGCGTATCAGCAGCAGGGGCTGAACTGGATGCAGTTTCTGCGCGAACACGATCTGGCCGGCGTGCTCGCCGACGACATGGGTCTCGGCAAGACCGTGCAGACGCTCGCGCACATCCTCGCGGAGAAAGAAGCCGGGCGGCTCAAGCGGCCCGCGCTGATCGTCGTGCCCACCACGCTCGTGCACAACTGGCGCGAGGAAGCGCGCCGCTTCGCCCCCGATCTGAAAGTGCTGGTGCTGAACGGCCCGCAGCGCAAGGAGCGCTTCGAGCAGATCGGCGAGCACGAACTGATTCTCACGACGTACGCGCTGTTGTGGCGCGATCAGAAGGTGCTCGCCGAGCATGACTATCACCTGCTGATTCTCGACGAGGCGCAGTATGTGAAGAATGCAACGACCAAAGCCGCGCAGGCGATCCGCGGCTTGCGCGCCCGGCATCGCTTGTGTTTGACGGGAACGCCGCTGGAGAATCACCTCGGCGAATTGTGGTCGCAGTTCGATTTTCTGCTGCCGGGCTTTCTCGGCAGCCAGAAAGATTTCACTAAACGCTGGCGCAATCCCATCGAGAAAAATGGCGACGGCGTGCGCCGCGCGCTGCTGGCGCGCCGCATCCGGCCGTTCATGCTGCGCCGTCGTAAGGACGAGGTCGCCAAGGAGCTGCCGGCCAAGACCACCATCATCTGCTCGGTCGATCTGGAGGGCGCGCAGCGCGACCTCTACGAAACCGTGCGTACGGCGATGCAGGAGCGGGTGCGGGCGGCGGTCAGCGCGCAGGGTCTCGCGCGCAGCCACATCATCGTGCTCGATGCGTTGCTGAAGCTGCGCCAGGTCTGCTGCGATCCGCGTCTCGTGCGGAAAGTCCAGCTTGAGGGAAAAGCCGACGAACCGGACGAGAAGCGCGGCAAGCCGGAAAAAACCGAAAAGGCGACGCGCGTCACCCGCTCGGCGAAGCTCGATTTGCTGCTGTCGATGCTGCCCGAACTGATCGAGGAGGGCCGGCGCGTGCTGCTGTTCTCGCAGTTCACCGGCATGCTGGCGCTGATTGCCGAAGCGCTGGAGGAGGCCGCGATTCCCTATGTGATTCTGACGGGCGACACGGCGGACCGCGTCACACCGGTCGAGCGTTTCCAGCAAGGCGAGGTGCCGCTCTTCCTGATCAGCCTGAAGGCGGGTGGCGTAGGCCTGAATCTGACCGCTGCCGACACGGTGATTCACTACGATCCGTGGTGGAACCCCGCTGCCGAGAATCAGGCAACCGACCGTGCGCATCGGCTGGGGCAGGACAAGCCGGTGTTCGTCTACAAGCTGATCGCCGCGGGCAGCATCGAAGAAAAAATCGTGGAATTGCAGGAACAGAAGGCGGGACTTGCCGACAGCATTCTTTCTGAAGACGCCGCCGGCGCCGCCAAGTTCTCGGACGACGATCTCGATGCGCTATTCGCGCCGATGCCGGAGATCGAAGGCGGCCGGTGAGGTTTTAGAGCCGGCGCATTCACTCCAGCGCGCCGGATTCCCCGCCAATCAGGTAAAAGCCGGGTTTCAATCAATCGATCTAACAATCTTTAAACGATTTATTTTGAGACTGTTCCTATACTGACTCGCAAATTGTCAAATCGCTGGGGGCGGGGCCACCTACGACGAAGAGCAGACGGGGCCAATCACCGTGCGAGCGAGACCAGCCGACCCGAATGACGATCCACCGAGGTCGATTTTAATAGCGGGCGGAACCTGAGAGACCTTTGGGGAAAATCCCATTGAACGGTTCGCAATGACCGAACCGTGCCGGATGGATAGCCGCATGATTGCATCCGGGAAAGAGCAGGGTCGTTTTCGATTATCATGATCTACCCCCTCAATAAATAGCGCGCTAAAGCCAAAAATACGCGCTAATTTTGAGACAGCAAGACGGCAGAGCGAACGGGGTGCGAGGCAAGGGACCATTAATCGAAAAAATGTGCAGCCGAAGATGAAGACTGGAAGCTGGATCGTCGGTGCTAGCGCCGTCATCCCGGTCATCTGCCGGCTCACCGGCCGTTAGTTACCAAGGACCATGTCGCGTTGCGGGGTTTTATGAGAATTGCAGTTCTGGATGACGATTCGGCGCAAGCCGATCTTGTTTGCCAAACGCTGTCGGCGGCCGGCCACGTCTGTCACGCTTTCGGAGCGGGCCGTGAACTGGTTCGGCAATTGCGGCGACAGACCTTCGACCTGCTGGTGCTGGACTGGAACGTGCCTGACATGTCGGGCGAAGAGGTGTTGCGCTGGGTGCGCGAAAGCCTCTCCGAGCGTTTGCCGGTGCTGTTCATGACGAGCCGCGGCCGCGAAACCGATATCACCTCGATCCTCAACACGGGCGCGGACGATTACGTCGTCAAGCCGGTCTCCGCGGCGGTTCTGCTGGCGCGCGTCGGCTCATTGCTGCGCCGGGCCTATCACCTGAAGCCGCCGGCGTCGAAAGAGGTTTTCGGCGAATTCGAATTCGATCTGGGCGCGAAGCACGTGGTGGTGCGCGGCGCGACCGTCGCCGTCACGCAGAAGGAGTTCGAACTTGCGCTGCTGCTATTCCAGCACCTGAGCCGGCCTTTGTCGCGCGCACATATTCTCGACGTGATCTGGAAGCAGGCCACGGATATCCCGTCGCGCACCATGGACACGCACGTGTCGATGCTGCGCAGCAAGCTTGGCTTGCGCCCGGAGCACGGCTACCGTCTGACGCCGATCTATGGCTACGGGTACCGGCTCGAGCGGATCGAATCCGGCACGCCGCCGGCGGTGGCCGAACAGCAGCGCCCCGAATTGGGGGACGCGTGACGGTTTCTTTCGAGGCGGTAGCGCCCGGTTGCGCAGGCTTACCGGGGCGCCGTGCCGGCGCGCTGCTGGCCGCGGCCGGCCTGATCGCGCTGACGTGCTTTGCGCCGCTGTCGGCGGATGCGCAAGCGTCCCGCGCGCCGAAGCAACGCGCCCGAACGACGGCGCCGGCTTACGTGTCCTACGTGACCCACGAGGGTGACACACTGTATGAAATCGCTGGCCGCTATCTACGCGACGCCGGCGATTGGGCCATGTTGAGCCGTTTGAATCATGTGCCCGCACCACGCCGCATGCCGGCCGGAATCTCGCTGCGGCTGCCGGCCGACCGGCTCAAACAGGATCCCGAGTCGGCCCGCGTGATTGCGACGAGCGGGCCGGCCGAGCGCGCTTCTGGCAATAATCCTTACACACCGCTCGCAGCCGGCACGACGCTTGGCGAGGGGGACCGCATCCGCACGGGCCACAACGGTTTTGTCACGCTGGAGTTGCCGGACGGCTCGCACGTCACCATGGCGCCGGACGGCCTGCTCGATATCGACAAGCTGCGGCGCACCGTGCTGACCGGCTCGGGAGATCGCGTACTCGGTCTGCGGCGCGGCGAAGTCGCCAGCGAAGTCACGCATGCCACCAAAAAGGACGACCGCTTCCAGATCCGCTCGCCGTCGGTTGTAGCCGGCGTGCGCGGAACGCGTTTCAAGGTCGCCTACGATGGCGACGAGCAAACCACCGCAGTGGAAGTGCTGGACGGCGCGGTCGGCGTCGATCCGGCCGCAGCCGGTGGCGAGGCCTATGCGCCGCCACCCGGCGTGCCGCTGCAGGCGTCCGCGCAACTGGTCAAGGCACGCTTTGGCAGCGTCACGCGGGCAGGCAGTGCGATTGGCGCGCCGGTTGAATTGCTGGCCGCGCCGGCGCTCGTCAACCCGGCCAAAGTACAGGACGGCAAAACCGTCGCTTTCGACCTCGTACCCGCCAGCCCCGCCGTGGCTTATCGCGTGCAGATTGCGCGCGATGCCGATCAGCTCGATCTGATCCGCGATCTGCGCGTGAGTGCGCCGCACGCGGACTTCGGCGAACTGGCCGACGGCACCTATTTCGTGCGGATTGCCGCGATCGATGCGAACGGTCTCGAAGGCTTGCCGCAGGTGTACGGTTTCGAGCGGCGTCAACTGGGTCTGGCTGCGTCGGCGGGACCGCGTGCCGGCAGCCGCGATTACGAGTTCCGCTGGTTCGTCAGCCGCTCCACGGTCGAAACGCGCTTTCGCTTCGTGCTCGCCACGAGCGCCGATCTGCGCCATCCGCTCGTCGACCGGACCGATCTGAGCGGCGGCGAGATCGTGGTAAGCGACCTGTCGGCCGGTGTCTACTACTGGACGGTCGTCGCCGAGCAGTTCGAGAACGGCCGCTTCTACGAGAAGAGCAGTTCGGTCCGCTCGTTTACGCTTGCACGCTGACGCTGGTAGATTCACGGGACCGCGCCGGCAACCCGCCGGTCCCTTAGCCCTCAACCACGCCACGCTTTGCCGAACCCACACACGCGCCTGAGTCTCGACCCGCGCGCCCGCCTCGGGCGGCGCGCAGGGCGCCGCTTCCTGCTGGAGTGGGCCGGTATCGGTTGCCTCGGCATTGCGGTGATTCTGCTCAGTTCGTTCGGCCGTCTGAGCGCCAGCGTCGACAACCTGGTCTACGACCGCTTTCTGAGCCTGCGCGCGCAACCGTTGCTGCGCGACATCGTGGTGGTCGAAATCGACAACGCCAGCATCGCGCAGCTTGGCCGCTGGCCATGGCCGCGCAGCGTCCACGCGCGGCTCCTCGAACGGATCGCGAAGGCGAAGCCCGCTGCGGTGATCTACGACGTGCTCTTCACCGAAGCCAATGCGGAAGACGAGCAGCTTGCCCGCGCAATCGCCCTCAGCCCCACCTATCTGCCCATGCTGCTGACACCGCCGGACAGCACGGGCCGGCGTGCCGTGGTCGAACCGGTGGCGCCGCTTGCGCACGCGGCGGCCGGCATGGGGCATATCAATCTTGAAGTCGACAACGACGGTATCGTGCGCAGCGTCGCCCGCTTCGAGGGCGATGCGAACTCGCGCTGGCCGCAATTGATGGTGCCGGTCGCGCGGGACGTCGAGCGTGGCACGCTGCGCGTCGACGACTGGCCGCGCAGGCAGTCGTCGGGCGACGCGACGGCTTCATCGGCTAACGATGACAACGATGACGGCGAAGGCCGCTTTCTGATCCCCTTCGGTCCGAACGCGCAGGACTTCGCGAAGCTGAGTTTTGCCAGCGTGCTCGCCGGCGACGTCCCGGCGGACCAGTTGCGCGGGCGCATCGTGTTGATCGGCGTGACCGCCTCCGGCCTGTACGACCGCTTTGCGACGCCGGTGTCCGGCGAGTTGGGACCGCTGCCCGGCGTCTATATCCACGCCAACGTGCTCGATACGCTGCTGACCGGCCGTGAGCTCGAGCCCGCCGAGCCATGGATGCTGTTCGCGGTGTCGCTGGCGCCGCTCGCCGCGCTGCTCGCCGGCTTTCTGGTGTTGTCGCCGCGCCGCTCGTTGCTGCTGACCGTGGCGTTGGGCATGGTCGCCACCGCGGGCAGCGCGGTCTTGCTGTACGGCGCGCGGCTCTGGATGTCGCCGGTGCCGGCGATCTTCAGCCTGCTCGTGGTGTACCCGATCTGGAACTGGCGGCGCCTCGAAATGACGATGGCTTATCTACGCGGCGAACTGCAACGCCTCGCGGACGAGCCTCACCTGCTGCCGGAAACGCCGCAACGCCGCCGCGAGTTCGGCGGCGACGTGCTGGAACAGCATATGGCGCTGATGGCGCAGGCCGCGCAGCGCGTGCAGGACATGAAGCGCTTTGTGTGGGACAGCCTGGACAGCATGCCTGAGCCGATCCTCGTGAGCGACGTGCAGGGTGTCGTGCTGATCGCGAATCATGCGGCCAAGGCGCATTTCGCGCGCCTCGGTGCGCCGTTGCCGGAAGGCCGGCCGATGCGGGAGGTGCTGGGCGGGCTGACGCTGGTCAAGACCATCGACAGCGGCGCGGCGTCGGACGCCGAAAACAATCTGCTGGCGCATGCCCAGTGGCCGGCGCTGCTCGATCCCGCGCGCCGCGAGTTCGCCGCGCTGATGGCGCAAGGCGTCGAGGTGCGCGATAGTCATGCGCGCGACCATCTGCTGCGCTATGCGAACTGCACGAACGAGCAGGGTGAGACGACAGGGTGGATCGCGGGCCTGGTCGACGTGTCGGCCTTGCATGCGGCTGAGCGCCAGCGGGAAGACGCGTTGCGGCTGCTGTCGCACGATATGCGCTCGCCGCAGGCTTCGATTCTGGCGCTGGTGGAGATCGAACGGGCGCGCAGCGAGCCGGCGCTGGCGCGGGGCCTGCTGGAGCGCATCGAACGCTATGCGCAGCGTGCGCTGACGCTCGCCGACGATTTCGTGCAGCTTGCGCGTGCCGAATCGCAGACTTACGTGCTCGAACCGGTGAGCATGACCGAGCTGATGATCGACGCCAGCGACGAGGTCTGGCCGCAGGCGCACTCCAAACGCATCACGCTGCAAACCGAGACGCACGCCGAGGGGGCGGGTGCGGAAGACGACGGTCACTGGATCTGCGCCGACCGCTCGCTGATGACCCGCGCGCTCGTGAACATTCTGAACAATGCGGTCAAGTACAGTCCGCCGGACACGCGAATCACGTATAGCCTGACGAGCCTAGATGCAGCCGGCGGGCTGGTCCGGGCGGGTGCGCCCGGCGCGGCGAAGCGCGTGTCGTGTACGATTCGCGACGAAGGCTACGGTATTCCGAAGGAGCAGCAGGCGGGTCTGTTCGAGCGCTTCCGGCGTTTCCATGAGACGGAGCGGCCGGAAGTGGGCGGTGCGGGATTGGGCATGGCGTTCGTCAAGACGGTCGTGACGCGGCATGGCGGCGATGTCGAAGTGGTCAGCGCGCCTGGCGAGGGCACGGCTTTCACGATTACCCTGCCGGCGCTCGACGACGCGCAGTCCGGGTTCGCCGCGACCGAGCGCTGACGACCTATGAACATTGACCTTATCGAAGCGAGACGCCGGTGAAAGCGATATTGATCTGTGCCGTGCTGGCTGCGGCGAGTCTGACCGGATGCGCCGGTCTGAATGCCGACGTGCACACGGCGAACCCTTCAGCCTCGCTAGAGGGCGAGCGTACCTATACGATTGCGCGGATGCCGTCGCAGGACGCCAGCGCGGATCATCCGCAATTTGAAACCATGCTGCGCGATGAACTGGCGAAGAACGGCCTTGTCGATACGGCGGGCAAGCCCGCGCACTATCTATTGTCGATTGCATACGCCACGCGGCCTGCAGCCGTCGGCGTGGGCACGAAGGATTGCGCGCCGGGCATGTGCGAACGCTCGCCCGAAGCGCCGTTTTCGCTGTTCGGCGGACGCGCCTATCAGCACACATTGACGCTGCGGTTTTTCGAGCGATCGAGCGGGCGGGAAGTCTACAAAGTGAGCGCGGCCAGCAGCGATCGCGATGCCGATCCCTTGCACGCCATGCCGCTGCTCGTGAAGAGCGCACTGGCTAGATTTCCGTTCGATGCGCCGCCCGAATGGCGCGTGAAACTGCGCACCGGGAACACAGGTGGCGTGCCGGAGGTGGTTTCAGTCAAGCCGCTTCAGCCGTAAAGCCTGGTGTTATTCCGGCGTTTTATCGTCTTGCGGCCAGCGGTTTTCAAACACGCAATCGGCGAGCGGCATACGGCTTGCCCAGCGCTCGGTTTCCAGCATCGGTTCGCAATAGAACTGATCGACGTGGCCGAGACACAGGATGGCCACCGGCCGCGCACCCTCGGGCATATGCAGCAACTGGCGCACCGCGTCGACATCGAATAGCGACACCCAGCCCATCCCCAGACCTTCCGCGCGCGCGGCCAGCCACATGTTCTGGATCGCGCACGCGACGGACGCGAGGTCCATCTCCGGCAAGGTGCGGCGTCCGAAGACGTGCCGCTCGCGGCCGTCCATCAGTGCCATCACCAGCAGTTCGCCGCACTCCAGCATGCCTTCCACTTTCAGCTTCATGAACTCTTCGCGGCGCTTGCCGAGTGCATCGGCGGTAGCGAGCCGTTCGCTTTCGACGGTCGCGTGCAAGGCCGTGCGCAAGGCCGGATCGGTGACGCGCGCGATGCGCCAGGGCTGCATGAAACCGACGCTCGGCGCGTGATGCGCCGCGTCGAGCAGGCGTTGCAACACGGCAGGGTCGACCGGATCGCGCACGAAATGACGCATGTCGCGCCGTTCGTAAATCGCGCGGTAGACGGCTGCGCGTTCGGAATCGTTAAAAGGCTTCGCCATGGAACAGGGCGGCCGCGAAGGCCGGGTTGGAGGGCCAATAGGTGTGCATATAGGTTGCCACGATCGACCCAGCACGGAACACGGCCTCGCCCGGGGCATCGCCATGCGCACGGGTCGCGCAGCGCAGCGGCGTGAGCGGTGTGGTCAGCTTCGAGTAGTGAAACGTGTGGCCAGTCACTGGACCGTGCAGGCTGTCGAGCTGTTGCATGCCGAGCGCCGTGAAGCGCTTTTGCATGCTCGCATGGCCGGGCATCAGGCCGAGCATCGGTGTGCCGGCGCCGTGCGTGTCAGTGAGCTGCTCGAGCAGGTAGAGCATGCCGCCGCATTCGGCGACGATCGGTTTGCCGGCTGCCGCGTGCGCGCGAATCGTTGCGGCACTGCGCGTGTTGCCTGCCAGCAAGGGTGCATGCAGTTCGGGATAGCCGCCTGGCAGGTACAGCGCGTCGGCATGCTCGGGCAGCGCCTCGTCGGCAAGCGGTGAGAAGTAGTCGACGTGTGCGCCGAGCGTTTCCAACAGCGTGACGTTGGCCGGATAGATGAACGAGAACGCGGCATCGCGCGCAATGGCGATTCGCTTGCCTTGCAGAATACGCGGCAATGCTTGCGGCGCGGGCGCGCCGAATTCGACCGGCGGCGCCAGTTCAGCCAGCGCGGTGTGCGCAAGCGCATCGGCGGCACGCTCCAGACGTGCATCCAGATCGTCGATCTCCGCGGCCTGATGCAAGCCGAGATGGCGATCGGGCAACTCGATGCCGTCGTGGCTGGCGATGTGCCCGCACCAGCGCAGCGCGGGCGGCAGTGCTTCCTGGAGCATTTGCGCGTGTCTTGGCGAGCCGACGCGATTGGCGAGCACACCGTAAAACGGCAGTTGCGGCCTGAATTGCGCGAGACCGAAGGCGACCGCGCCGAAGGTCTGCGCCATCGCTTTCGCCGAAATCACCGCGAGCACGGGCACGCCGAACGTGGTGGCCAGATCGGCGCTGCTCGGCGTGCCGTCGAACAGGCCCATGACGCCTTCGATCAGAATCAGGTCCGCCTCGGCCGCCGCCTGCGCGAGCAGGTTCCGGCAGGCCGTCTCGCCCACCATCCACAGATCGAGCGAGAGTACCGGCGCGCCGCTGGCTCGCGCCAGAATCATCGGGTCGAGAAAGTCGGGACCCGTCTTGAAGACGCGCACGCGTCGCCCAAGCCGCCGGTGGTAGCGCGCCAGACCCGCGGTAATCGTGGTTTTGCCTTGTCCCGACGCGGGCGCGCTGATGAACAGGGCGGGGCATGCGGACATTGCCTAGAACTCCACGCCGCGCTGCGCTTTCACGCCTTGCTCGCGATACGGGTGCTTGACGATGCGCATTTCGGTGACGAGATCTGCGGCTTCGATCAGCGCATCGGGCGCGTGACGGCCGGTTACCACCACGTGCAGCATCGGTGCGCGCGCGTTCAGTACCGACAGCACTTCGTCGAGCGGCAGGTATTCGTACTTGAGCACGGTGTTCAGTTCGTCGAGGATTACCATCTGATAATCGCCGCTCTCGATCATGCGGCGCGCTTCGTCCCAGCCTTTGCGCGCGGTGGCGATGTCGGCGTCGCGATTCTGGGTGTTCCAGGTGTAGCCGTCACCCATCGTGACGAAGTCGCACTGGGCGATCGCACCGAGGAAGTCGCGCTCCGAGGTATGCAGCGCGCCCTTGATGAATTGCACGACGCCAAGGCGCATACCGTGCCCGAGCACCCGCACGGCCATGCCGAACGCTGCAGTGGTTTTGCCTTTGCCTGTGCCGGTGTTGACGATCAGCAGACCTTTTTCGACGGTAGCGTTGGCCTGTTTTTTTTCGTGGCCTTCGCGCCGGCGTTCGGTCATGCGTTGATGCGATTCGGGGTCGGTCTTCATTGCAGGTCCTGTTCTGGAGAGTCGTTATCTGTCTGTTCGCTGACGGTCTGCGTGCTGCCCGAGGAGGCTATCGCCACCGTGACGCCGCCGTGCACGGTTTTACGCACCAGCAAGCGCGCGTTGTGGGCATCGACCACTTCGGCCACTTCGAACGCGCCGGCCGCGGCGAGCAGCGCGCATGGCTCGCAGACGCCGTTTATGCCGAGATGTTCGCGCACCGCCGCCGACGGATCGTCGACACATATCGCCGCAATCTGCGCGCAGCTGAACAACTTCAGCGGCAGCGCGTGGCGTGTGCAGAATTCGAGCAAGCCGGCTTCGTGGGCTTTGGTGTCGACCGAGGCAATCGCTGCGATTTCGCCGAATGCACGCGAGCGGAGCGTGGCGCGCACAGCCGCTTCGATCTGCTCAGCGGAACTGTGCGAGCGACAACCGATGCCGATGCTGAGTGTTTTCATGAAGGGGTCTGCGAGAGTTGCGGTGGTCCAGGCGGCCCGTAGGGGCGGGCACCCAACGCGCGCATACGATAGCACACGGCAGGTCGCGCCGGCATGGCGAAAAGGCCCTGCCAGACCCCGTGTTTCCTTGACGGCATGGGGCTCTCGGCCTAAACTCGCACGCACTTTGGTGCTCGTGTGCGCGCTCGTGCGCATGCAGTTAAACGGGAAACAGGGTGCCCACCTGCCATGGACCGGGCTAACCTGTGCTGCCCCCGCAACGGTAAGCGAAATGCGGTTCCAGATTGATTGTCTGGCGCCGCGGAGCCGGCTTCGATGTCCACGCGCAAGGCCGCGTCGGCATATGACCACTGGACGAGAAACCACTCGTCCGGGAAGGGGAAGCGGCGCTTTCGCCAGCCCGGATACCGGCCAGACGACGAAGAACGACCCCGCGGGGATGCGGCGGTGCGTTCATGATCGCATTACTGTTTTCCGTTGCCCCGGCAACGCCGTTGTTCGTCCCCGTGTTTTGCCATTGTTATCGCTATTGCCTGCGGGGCGCGGCCCCGTTTGCGTGACCGATACGGACAAAACGCGCAAACACGCCGGCGTGCACCTGCAACTCCCACGGATGGACCTCACGATGCAAACTCAAATGCGCAAGATTCCCGTCACCATCGTCACGGGCTTTCTCGGTAGCGGCAAGACCACGCTGCTGCGGCACATTCTTCAGAACGCGGGCGGCAAGCGCATCGCGGTGATCGTCAACGAGTTCGGCGAACTCGGCATCGACGGGGAAATCCTCAAGGGTTGCGGCATCGGCTGCGATGAAAACGGCGTCGAAACCGAAGGCCAACTGTATGAACTCGCGAACGGCTGCCTGTGCTGCACCGTGCAGGAAGAGTTTTTCCCGGTGATGGAAAAGCTGGTGGAGCGCCGCGAGCAGATCGATCACGTGCTGATCGAAACCTCCGGTCTCGCGTTGCCGAAGCCGCTCGTGCAGGCTTTCAACTGGCCGCAGATCAAGAACAGCTTTACCGTCGACGCGGTCGTTACCGTGGTTGACGGGCCGGCCGCGGCGAGCGGCCAGTTCGCCGACAATCCAGTGGCGGTGGATGCGCAGCGCAAGGCCGATCGGAATCTCGATCACGAATCGCCGTTGCACGAACTGTTCGAAGACCAGTTGTCGGCCGCCGATCTGGTGATTCTGAATAAAACCGACCTGCTCGACGAATCGCATCAGGCTTCGGTCGAAGCGCTCATTCGTGAAGAAATTCCGGCGCAGGTGAAGATCGTACGCGCGCAGATGGGCCAGCTCGATCTGCATACGCTGCTGGGTCTCGAAGCGGCCTCGGAGGAAACGATCCACTTGCGCCACGATCATCATGGTTCGGCTGACGACGCCGATCACCACCATGACGAGTTCGATTCGGTGGTGGTGCAGGCGAACGTTGCGTCGCGTGAGGCGGTGATCGCGGCGTTGCAAGGGCTGGTCGAAACGAACACGATTTACCGCGTCAAAGGTTTCGCGGCGCTGCCGGGTGCGGCGATGCGCCTCGTGATTCAGGGCGTGGGCCGTCGTTTCGATAGTTACTTCGACCGCCGCTGGCAGGCCGGGGAAGTGGGCGAAGGTCTGCAAAGCCGCTTCGTGCTGATCGGCGAAGACCTCAACCAGGCCGCGCTGCAACAGGCATTCGACGCCGCCCTGGGCGCTGCGGCGAGCGTCCAGCCGCAACAGGCGTAAGCGCTCATGCATCTGCTGCGCACCACGCCGGGCGGTTTTGTGGACGACACGCAAGGCGTGATCCGTATCGATCAGCAGCCTGCCGATATCGTGGTGCTCAGTTCCGCCGATACCACGCTGTCGCTTCTGGCGAGCGTGTTTCCTCGTCTGGGCGACGGCTTTCCGAGCGTGCGGCTTGCGAACGTCACCTATTTGCGGCAGCCGGCGTCGGTCGATTTCTATATCGAAGACGTGCTGCAGCATGCGCGTGTGGTGGTGGTCGATCATCTTGGCGGCGAGGCGTACTGGCCGTACGGAATCGAACAGGTTGTCGCGCTCGCCGAGCGCAAGCAGCAGACGCTCGCGATGTTTTCGGGCGATCTGCAGGAAGACCCGAACCTGCTCGCGCGCAGCACCGCCGACGCCGATTTATGCCATCAGCTATGGCGCTATCTGCGTGAAGGCGGCCCGCAGAATGCCGAAGCGTTCCTGCGTTGCATTGCGTACCGCTCATTTGGCTGGGGACGCGAACCTGCGCCGCCGCGCGCATTGCCCGCCGCGACGCTTTACCATCCGGAACGCGACACGCCGACGATGGCCGACTGGCAATCGCGCTGGCGCGAAGGCGCGCCGGTTGCCGCGATCCTGTTCTATAAGGCGCATCTTCAGGCGGCCAACACCGCTGTATTCGACGCGCTGATCGATGCGCTCGAAGCACAGGGTCTGAATCCACTGCCCATCGCAATTACGTCCCTGAAAGATGCAATGAGCCGCGAGGTCGTGCAGCAATTGTGCGCGCAACACCATGCCGCGCTTGTGCTGAACACGACCGCATTCGCCGCATCCGCAATCGACGACCCCGGGCCGCTAGCGCTGGCCGGCGACGCGCCGGTGATGCAGGTGATCCTGAGCGGCGGCAATCGCGAAGATTGGCTCAAGGACAATCAGGGCCTCAACTCGCGTGATATCGCCATGCATATCGCGCTGCCGGAAGTGGACGGCCGCATCATCACGCGCGCGATCAGCTTCAAGGGGCTCGCGTATCGTTGTCCGCACACGCAGGTCGACGTGGTGCGTTATCAGCCGGACCTGGAGCGTGTCGGCTTTCTGGCCGAACTGAGCCGCCGCTGGTGCCGTCTGCGCACGCTCGATAGCGCGCAGAAGAAACTCGCGCTGATCCTCGCCAATTATCCGATGAGCGAAGGGCGGATCGGCAATGGTGTGGGGCTCGATACGCCGGCCTCGGTGGTCGGCATTCTGTCCATGTTGCGCGACGACGGATATCGCGTCGCGGACGTGCCCGCTGACGGCGACGCGCTGTTAAATAAGCTCACCGAAGGCGTGACCAACGATCCGGTCGTGCGTGACTTGCGGCCCGCGTTGCAAAGCCTCGCGCTCGACGACTACCTGCTGTACTTCAACGCGTTGCCCGTGGAGGCCCGCCAGGCGCTGAACGCACGCTGGGGCTCGCCCGAACAGGATCCGACGTTGCGGCGCGGCCGCTTCATGATCGCAGGCTGGCGTTGCGGGCAGGTGTTCGTCGGCATTCAGCCTTCGCGTTCACGCGAGCAGGGCGATTACGCGAGCTACCACGATGCCGAACTCGTGCCGCCGCATGCGTATCTGGCGTTCTATTTCTGGTTGCGTCATCAGTTCGGCATCGACGCGGTCGTGCATGTCGGCAAGCATGGCAATCTCGAATGGCTGCCGGGCAAGAGCGTCGCGTTGAGCGATGCCTGCTGGCCCGATCTGATTCTCGGGCCGATGCCGCATCTGTATCCGTTCATCGTCAACGATCCGGGCGAGGGCAGTCAGGCCAAGCGCCGCGCGCAGGCGGTCATCATCGATCACCTGATGCCACCGCTTACACGGGCCGAAACTTACGGACCCTTGCAGGATCTCGAACGCCAGGTCGACGAATACTATGAGGCGCTGATGGTCGATCCGCGCCGCGCGAAGCTGTTGAGGCGCACGATTCTCGAAACCATCGTCGAACACCGGTTGCATGACGAGCTGAGTCTCGCGGAACCGAACGGTCAGGACGATGAAGATGCGCTGCTGACGCGTGTCGATGCGTGGCTGTGCGAGTTGAAGGAAGCGCAGATTCGCGACGGCTTGCACACGTTCGGGCAATCGCCCGCAGGGGTGCAGCGGCGCGATACGTTGCTGGCTTTGGGACGCTTCCCGGTCGGCGATGGCCAGGGCGGCAAGGCCGGATTGATCGATGCATTGGCGCGCGATCTGGAGATGGATCACCTGTTCGACCCGCTTTCGGTGGACTGGTCGGCGGCGTGGGATGGTCCTCGTCCCGACGTGTTGCAGCAGGTCAGCGATGCGCCCTGGCGGCACTGCGGCGATACACGCGAGCGTCTGGAGCTGCTGGCCGCCGACATGTTGCGTGAGGTTTGCGGCGATGAAGCGTCCAATACGGCGCCCGTGAACGGGACGTTGCCGCAGGCCGAACGTGTGATCGAACGCCTGCGCCATGATGTGTTGCCGCGGCTCGACGCTTGCGGTCCGCAGGAAACGCTTAATCTGAAGCGTGGCCTCGAGGGCCGTTTCGTGCCGCCGGGGCCGAGCGGTTCGCCATCACGTGGACGGCCCGATGTATTGCCCACCGGCCGTAACTTCTACTCGGTCGATACGCGTGCCGTGCCGACGCAAGCGGCGTGGTCGCTTGGGTTGAAATCGGCGCAGCAGTTGATCGAACGGCATTTGCAGGAGAAGGGCGACTATCCGCGCGCGATTGGCCTCTCGGTATGGGGCACGGCCACCATGCGCACGGGCGGCGACGATATCGCCCAGGCACTCGCGCTGCTCGGCGTACGGCCGAAGTGGGCGCCGGGCAGTCATCGCGTGACCGACTTCGAGATCGTGCCGATCGAGGTATTCGACCGGCCACGTATCGATGTCACGTTGCGCGTGTCCGGCTTTTTCCGCGATGCCTTCGCGAACGTGATGCATCTGTTCGATGCCGCCGTGCAGGCGGTGGCCGAACTCGACGAGCCCGAAGACCTGAACCCGATCCGCGCGCGCGTGCTGCGCGAACGCGACGCGCTGATTGCGCGCGGCATGGACGCCGCCGAAGCGCGCAAGCGTGCCGGCTGGCGCGTGTTCAGTGCGCGGCCCGGCGCCTACGGCGCGGGTCTGCAAGACATGATCGACTCGCAGCAATGGCAAACCGACGCCGATCTCGCCAACGCGTATCAGGCGTGGGGTGGTTATGCCTACACGCAGAAAAGCGCCGGCGAGGAAGCGCGCCACGCGTTCGGCACACGTCTCGCCGCGATGGATGTCGTGCTGCAGAACCAGGACAACCGCGAGCACGACCTGCTCGATTCGAACGATTACTACCAGTTCCAGGGCGGCATGGTCGCCGCGGTGCGGCATCTGGCGGGCAATCAGCCCCAGGTTTATCACGCCGATCACAGCAATCCGGCGGCGCCGCGCGTGCGTACGCTGCATGAAGAGATCGCGCGGGTAATCCGCTCGCGCGTGGTCAATCCGAAATGGCTCGATGGCGTGAAGCGTCACGGCTATAAAGGCGCGGCCGAAATCGCGGCGACGGTCGACTATCTGTACGGCTACGACGCCACCGCGCGCGTGGTCGCCGATCATCAATATGCGCTTGTCACCGAGGCTTATCTGAACGACGCCGATACGCGCGGGTTCTTGCGGCGACACAATCCGCACGCGCTGCATTCGATCTGCGAGCGTTTGCTCGAAGCGATGCAGCGCGGATTGTGGCAGACGCCCGGCGATTATCGTGCGCAAGTCGAACAGCATCTGCTCGCGAGCGAGCAGCAGATCGAAGGGATGCAAACATGAACGCTGCGATCCAACGACCCATTTTTCCATTTGCCGCGCTGATCGGCCAGACGCCGTTGCAGCAGGCGCTGTTGCTGGCTGCCGTCGATCCGGGTTTGGGCGGCGTGCTGGTGAGCGGACCGCGCGGCACGGCGAAATCGACCGCGGCGCGCGCGCTTGCCGAATTGCTGCCGGAAGGGCAATGGGTGAATCTGCCGCTCGGCGCGAGTGAAGATCGCTTGATCGGTACGCTCGATATCGAAACCGTACTGCGCGATAGTTCCGTGCGTTTTTCTCCCGGCCTGCTGGCGAAAGCACATCGCGGCGTGCTGTATGTCGATGAAGTGAATCTGTTGCCCGACGCGCTCGTCGATGCGTTACTCGATGCTGCCGCCAGTGGCGTGAATACCGTCGAACGCGATGGTGTTTCGCATAGTCACGAGGCGAACTTCGTGCTGATCGGCACGATGAATCCGGAAGAAGGCGAGTTGCGGCCGCAACTGATCGATCGTTTCGGTTTGATGGTCGAGTTGCAGAACTGTTTTGAACCGCAGGTGCGTGAGCAGATCGTTAAGGCACGGCTGGGGTTCGATCTCGATCCACAGAGTTTTCGTGCTCGCTATACGCAGCAACAGGAAACGTATGTCCAGCGGATTCGTGCGGCGCGTGAAGCGTTGCCGCGCCTCAACTTCGACGACGCCGTGCATGCGCATGTCAGTGCGCTATCCATTGAAGCGGCGGTCGATGGTTTGCGTGCGGATCTTGTGATGCTGCGCGCGGCGCGGGCATTGGCGGCGCTGGAGCAGGCGGCTGCCGTCACGACAGAGCATGTCGGGCGGGTTGCGGAGGCGGTGCTGGCGCATCGGCGCCACGATCGCGAGGTGCGTGCAGGTGGCGAGACACTTGAGCGCGAAGTGCCGCAGCAGGCTGCTGACAATGCGGATGCCGCGCCTTCGCGATCCTCGCAGGAGGCGGTGCCAGGCGCGGCTGCTGTCGATAACGACTGGGGCTACTTGCCGCCGCAGCCCGCGGGTGTCGCGCAGGTCAAAGGCGTTGTCCCGCTCGACGCAAAAAAACGCTGAGCCATCGGAAGGGCGCCGCCGCTGACTCGCGCAGCGGTTTTCGATGGCGGCATGGTGCTGGCGCAGGTTCGCGTGGCCGTTTGCAAGGCACGCCGGGCAAGCGTATTGCATGGCTGCCGACACTTGCCGCGAGGCGCCAGGACGCGCTGCGTACCGAACACCTGCGCTTCGTGCGCGAGGCGCCGCGCGGCGGTGTGCTGCATTGCTTCGTGCTCGATTGTTCCGGGTCGATGCTTGGCGCGCAGCGCCTTGCACTTGCCAAAGGTCTGCTGATTGCGTTGTTCGATCGCGCGAGTGCCGCGCGCGCCGAGGCGGCGCTGGTGTGTTTTGGCGGTGCCGGCGCCACCCTGCGTTTCGGTCCTGCCGTGCCGCGCTGGTGGAACGAGCGATGGCTAAGACCGGTGGGTGGAGGCGGTGGCACGCCGCTCGCGTCCGGTGTGCGCGAGGCTGCCCAGGTGCTGGAGCGCAACGCCCGGCGCAAGCCCGCACAGCAGCGCTGGCTGTGGATTCTGACCGACGGCCGCAGTGGCGATCAGCCGGCGCGGCCGCGTCACGCGGACGAGGTGGTGTTCGTCGATTTCGAGCGTGAGGCGATACGGCTGGGCCGCTGCCGCGCGCTTGCCGACGTGTGGGGTGCGGCGCTGCTTACGCCGGACGAGTTGATCGTCTGACTGGCCCACTGCCTCGCAGCCTGAGTAGCACACGCGCTGTGCAGCGCGTTTTCGTGCGTTTATTTCAAACTGTTGGACCAGTACTGCACGTCGTCCTGGCGGTCGAATACGAAGACCTTCATCGCCATCTGTTGCGCGACGTCGAGCTGGTCGAATTCGAGGCCATGGGTCGAGGGCTCGCCCGGCGTATTGCCTTTCTGCACGTTGCGGATCACGGCAGTCGTTTCGATCTCGGTCGGCAGCACCGCCGATTGGAGGCTGAAAGCGACGCGTAGCCGCTCGCCGACTTGACCCAGCGTCCACGGAGTGGTCAGCGACATACCGAGTGCGCTGATGCTTTTGGCGAGGCCCAGACCTTCATAGGAATCGCCCGTTTCGCCGATGCCGAAACGTACCGGCAGATGCGCGTGGACGCGGATCGATTTGCGCTCGCGCAGGCGGCGGATCACGCCGGGTTTCGATAGCACCACGTAATCGAATGGGGCGCGGCAAACCGACTCGACCGTGCAGACGAAACGAAAAACAGCATGGCTTGCTATGGCGACGATCTCGATGTTTTCACCGAGGCGCAGCGGCAGGATGCGGCCGTCCTGTAGCGGCGGTGTCACGAAGAGCGCGTGGTTGGGTGCGAAGCCGATGATGCGGCATGGATGCATCGGGGCGCCGCTGCCGAGTTGGGAGCGCACGCCGATTAATGCACCTATCGTCAGGTGCATGTCTTTCAGGGTGAGGTTGTCGGTGGTGGTGGCTGGGTGATCGGTTGGCGGTTCGGGGTGCGTGGTCGTGTCCAGCAGGTCGCCGCGGTGCGGGTTGAAGTTGTCGAACAGGAATTTGCGCTCGTCCGTGGTCGCGAGGATGGTGCCGGCGGCGAAGAGGAGTGTGCCGTCGGAGTCGGCGATCGGCCAGTCCAGTGGGCTGCCTATGGGGATCGCTTCTAACGTTAGAAGTGGCGACTGGCTTGGGGGGTGAGATTCTGCCTGAGCCTCTGGCTGGTCTTCTGCTGGGTTTTCCATGGTCGGCTGCTAAATATGTGGCTGGATTACTTGTTTACGGCTGTGCCGGGTGGAGGCTTTAGGGGTTTTGGTGGTCTTGGTGCTCTTTTATGTTGGTTGCATGGTGGGTGGGGGCTTTGGGCTTTGGCCTTTCCTTGCTGTGTTAGTGGTCTATTAGTGTTGCCCCTGTGCGGGGCGGCACTTACTTTCTTTGCCGCCGCAAAGAAAGATAAGCAAAGAAAGCGGCTTCACCCCGCAAGCTCATAAGCGGGTCCCCCGCACAGTAGCGGTAGTGGTGCATCTGGAATCTGTCGCCTCGCACACTTCGCCTTGGTGACAAGGCAGTCATACCTCCGGCGGCGCTGCGCGCGCCGAAGAGCATCTCTTGAAACCACGCTCGGATTCACACCCGGTGGTGTTCTTTTGGTGGGTGCCTGCTTGTCTTCGGGGTGTGTGCCATTTCTATTTTGCGCACTCTATGGGCCTGTTCCCTCCGCAGCTTTCGTGTCCCCCACTATTTCGTTGCCCGTGTCCTTCAATGGGGTTTGCGTTTATGACTTGCAAAAAATTGCCGTCACTGGTATTGCTCGTTAATTATATCGGATGACTAAGTATTTTTGGGTGCCTGGGTGGGGCTGGTTCGGGGAGGATCAAGTTTCTGAAAATAATTGCACAAAGGGGATTGACGACATGCGGGCCGATCTCCATAATCTCGTTTCTCTGCTGCTGATGCAGCGACGCAGAACGAAGCGGTACCGGTGGTTGCGCAGGTGGGCAACGCGGTGCAGATTCGGTAGTGAATGCGGACTCGATCTTTAAAAATTAACAGCCGATAAGTGTGGGCGCTTGATGCGCGACGCGCGGTGGACTCTTCGGGGTCTGCCGGAAGCGAAAGTATCAAGTCTCACACGAGTATTAAAGGAAGGTTTTCCTGTCGGGGTGGATTCACGCCGGCAGGTTAATCATTCGTCAGTACGTTGAGTGAGCGACCGG